>QHVI01000123.1 GCA_003223515.1 Candidatus Angelobacter sp. Gp1-AA117 | reverse complement strand
TTTTGCGGTAAGCTGCATTTGTACTTCGCGGAGAGAGCGCCTGTTTCTATTTACTATTCCTCGGCTCCCTTCCGCCAAGTACCTCTCTGGGTTCCACAATCACGCGGTCAGAGCACTAGGCCCTTCTGGATTGCCTGATCGATGAAACCACCCATAGCGTATTCGATTTTAGCTCCATGTCCCCAAAATGTCAGAACGTTCAAGATTTTATATTGCTTGGGACTGCCACACATCTCGCGGTCATTATGTTTCGCAATTTGGGCAACCATCCGTTGCAATGCCAGCCTGTTTTCACCCGAAATCTGAAGCCAATGAAATCAGTGGCTTAGCCCGTCCTGGCTAGCAGGGTACGCCTAATTTAGACGGCGATGATCTTAATATGTTTTTAATTTCAGCGGTTTACACGACCTGCCATGAGTCAGCATAAATTCACACTTTTCTGCCCGATTCATACGGTCCGTAGTCTGCAGATGTCGGTTTAACACGGTACGAGACCACAAGGCCACCAAATTTCTGTCGCTATTAGGGAATTTTCATTTTATTTCGTCTTCACTAGTGATACCATCTGGTCTCCTCGTCACCCAAAAAACTTCCGGTTTCTTGATGACAAGTGGGCCCAGCCACCAACGGGTCTCGAGGTGTGATTACACCAAAGTTGATGAACAGGACGTGCGATAAACATCGTGTGTCCCGCTCTATTTGTGCCCCGCTCTATTAAGAGGAGAAAGGAACATTCTAACAATGAAAAAAACAAATCTATTTGCCGCGTTATGTCTGCTCATCTTCGGAACTGTGATGATGCAGGCCCAAGCCAGCCGTACCTGGGTATCCGGAGTCGGCGATGATGCTAACCCGTGCAGCCGCACAGCTCCCTGCAAAACCTTTGCCGGTGCTATTTCGAAGACCGCTGCGGGCGGCGAGATTGATGCTCTAGATCCGGCTGGATACGGCGCAGTCACTATCACCAAAGCCATTACCATTGACGGTGGCGGAGGCCAGGTTGCCTCAGTGCTGGTCAGCGGCACCAATGGAATCGTAGTCCAGGCTGGTCCCAGTGACGTTGTGATTCTCCGCAACCTCCGGATCAACGGAATCGGCACCGGAATCAACGGCATCCGCTTCCTCTCCGGCAAAAACCTGAACGTTGAGAATTGCTATATCTTCGGGTTCACCACTAACGGCATTGACGTCGCCCTGAACCAGGCCACTCAGGCTTCTGTGCACGTGCTGAATTCGGTTATTAAGAATGTTGGCCAGGTAGGAATCAAATGTACAAACGCCGTTGCCCCGTCTGTTAACTGTAATATCAGCAACACTGCTGTGATCCTTGACCAGAAAGGTGCTGAATGCAGTACCAACTGTATACTTGCAGTCACCGATTCGGTCTTTTCACAGGCAACCTCCGACGGGATCACCTTTGATACACCCAGTTCCACAGGCCAGGTGGTGAATTCAAGGATAAGCTTCAACCAAAATGGACTGACAGCCACTCTTGGCGGATCGGCTTCCGCCTCGAGGAACAGCTACATATCGAACACGAGCTGCAGTATGAATAATAATGGGGGGGCCTTCCTCAGAACGTTTAGCAACAATGATTTCTCAGGTGCCACTACCTGTGGAACCATAACCCCAACTGCCCCGCAGTAAACTCAATAAGCGGGCTGGTGAACGCCAGCCCGCTTAGTAATATAAAAGCTTAAAGACCGCCTTATGGATGAGTGCCCGCATTCGTTTTACTCGGTTCTGTTCATAAGATTGCCAGCGATCAGCGAACATTCCAAATGTTCGCTCTCCTGTAAGCCTCTCCGTGATCCTGAGTTGTACAATATGCAACGAATGATAAAACGGACTGGCTACCATGCTTAGCTTAGTGCCGGGCTGCTCATAAAGAGACCAGAAGCCCACATCATAGTCCCCCAAAGAGTTGGATAGTGTTCGAACTGCTGCATTAAATATCTTCTCGGCCTCATTGCTGCGGGTGACTAGAAAATAGTCGTAAACCCCCCATAAAGCCCATATGAAACCGTTCAGGATGTGGGTGGGTGGAAATACGATGTATTCCTCGAACCAGATATTTCCCCGTTTATCATGTGAAATCACGCCGCCTTGCGTTGTTTCTGTAGTAAAGCATTCAAAGGCCTTGCGCGCTGCGTTGAGATATGTAGGGTTACCGGTGAACTGGTGTGCACGTACTAAAACTGAGATTCCTTGCCCTTGCGCAAGCCCTGAATACCAAGGAGCACACAACAAATCACGGTATTCCCAATCAAAGTTGTGCATCCACACAGCTAACCCAGAAGAGTTGGGCGTCAGCATTGATAATAGCCAGTCTGCGGCTAACAAGAATTTCTTCCTGCGACTTGGGTCCCCAGTATGGGTATAGATGTTGTAGTTGCCAAGTCCGTATTGTGCAATGGCAATTGGATTGTACTGCTTACCAATACGTCCGCGGTAATTCAGCATGGGAATGCCAGCAGCATCGAACGGGCCTGGGTAATCGGCTTTTGAGGAGAAAGTCATATAGTATTCGCCCAAGCTGTTCGGAGTGAACCGGGGATTGACCTCAGGCACTTCGTGCCAGAACGTAAGTTGACTCTGAGCCCTTCCCAAATAGGCACTGAAAATTCGGCGATAGTAATCGAGGAAACTGCGCCTTCGTCGAAAAACTTGGTTCGGCATGTGTCCACCTGTTTGAAATTTATTTAAAGTAAACTGAGCCATTGTTAAGGTAATTGCCGAGAATGCCTGCCTTAGAAAGCAAAGTGTGGCGAACCGCGCCAACGATCCTTTCTGCCGCGTGGCCGTCCCAAAGAGGTGGCGAAGCAGGCCTGTTCGAACGTGATTGTTCCAGTACCTGGATAGCTTCTTTGATGAGGTTGCGCGCATCCGTGCCCACCACACGATTTGTGCCATGTGTAACAGTTACAGGACGTTCCGTATTTTCACGATAGGTCAGACATGGCACGCCCAAGTATGTGGTTTCTTCCTGGATTCCACCCGAATCCGTAATCACCACGGCGGAGTTGTCCAACAGCGCAACGAATTCTATGTACGACGCAGGAGGCATCGTCCAGATACCATGCTCCGGAATCGATGTATTGCCGTCCCAGGAGCGCATTTGAATATTGAGTTCCTGCGCCCGCGCTGCCGTTCGCGGATGAACTGGAAAGATGACCGGAATTTTCCGGGCGATCTCGGCGATTGCACTCAATGTGGTACAAAGCTGCTCTCGATCGTCAACATTGGAGGGACGATGCAGAGTGAGTACTCCGTACTTCCGCTTTGCCAGATTTAACCGGTTCAGAATAGTTGAGCGCCGTGCCATTTCAAGAATGCCTTTCAGGCTGTCAATCATTACATTACCGGTGAAGAAAATCTTGTCGGCAGGCACCCCTTCATTATGAAGATTCTCATTTGCCGATGCTTCAGTGGTGAAGAGCAGGTCCGCAATGCTGTCAGTGACTATGCGATTGATTTCTTCCGGCATCCGCCGGTCAAAGCTCCTGAGCCCTGCTTCCACGTGGGCAACCGGAATCATCTCTTTTGCTCCGACCATCGCACAGGCAGCCGTGGAGTTTACGTCTCCGGCGACCACGATCATGTCGGGCCGGTGTTTCTGAACCAGTTCGCCGAAACTCCTCATGATCTCGGCTGTTTGCCAGTGATGCGTTCCTGACCCTACTTGCAAGTGGTATTCCGGCTCACCCATGTTGAGCTGGTCCAGGAATACCTGTGACATCGCAAAGTCGTAATGTTGGCCCGTGTGTACCAGGATGGGCTGGAGTTCAGCGAAACGGCGCATCTGGGCCATGATCGGCGCTATCTTCATCATGTTGGGACGCGCGCCTACAACATTGAAAATCTTGAATTGATTTGCTTGTGTCAATGCGTCTCTCGGCCAGCGCTGGTCGCTGCCGCAGCCACTTGCTTGCTGTCGCTGCCGGCCTGCGCAAGCTGCTTTAGTAAGGAAAGATAATCGCCGGCGGTTGCTTTTCTGCTGGAGTTGTCCACCACAAATTTCCTTCCATTTCTTTCCATTTCTGAGCATCGTGCCGTGTTGTCGCGAAGCCACCGGATAGCCAAGGCAACGGCGGAAGCGTCCTCTGGTGGAGTGCAAATACCGGCATCTGCCTGAACCACGATCCGCCGGGCCTCACCCTCGACTGCCGCTATCACAGCGCGGCCGCAGGCCATGAATTCCAGCATTTTGGTGGGAATCACGGTTTTGAATAGTTCGGATTTCCTGAGGAGTACCAGGCACACCTGTGTAGCCGCAATAATGCCAGGAATTCGCGATCGGGGCTGAGCGGGAAAGATTCGAATGTTCGTGAGCTGTCGCTTTGCTGTCAGACTTTGCAGCTTTTCTTTTTCCGCGCCCTCGCCAATTACCAGAAACAAAACGTCAGGATCACTATTCCTTAGGCACGCAGCCGCTTCTACCAGAGTCTCGATTCCGTGAGCGTTTCCTATATTTCCGATATAGCCCACGACAAATCGGCCTTCCAGCCCGAATTCTTGAACAATTTCTTTGGCCGGGTCTTGCGGTGAAAGGAGTTCGCAATCGACGGCATTAGGTACAACAGAAATCTTTTCCGGCGGAATGCTCCATACTTTTTGCAGATATTCCTTGAACGGTCCAGTGACAACCACAATATGGGAGGCTTTGCGGTAAAGCAATCCTGCTACGCGGCCCAAAACACGAACCAGGATGGATCGTTTACTGCTGAACCCAACCGCTTCCAGAGACTCAGGCCACAAATCTCTTACTTCAAATACGAATGGAACTCCAAACCGGGTTGCAATGATCCATCCCGCCAACGCGGTGAGTAGTTGCGGTGAGGTGGCGATTACAACCTCGGGTTTGGACAAGAACATGCCTCGGAGCACTGCCGAAACAAAGAACGAAAGGAAGTTAAGCATTCTTTCCCACGGCTTGCGGTTAGGAAGAGGAATGAGCCAGGTGCGGTTGATCTGGATGCCATTGTCATCCTCTGTTAAGCACATTCGCCAGATCTGTGATCGATATGCAGGATCTAATTTGCCGGTAGGGTGATTAGGGAAGCCAGTCAATATATTGATTGAGTGTCCTGCGGCTGTCCAGAATCGCCCTAGTTCAGATGCTCTGACGGCTGGAGCTGCCGACTCAGGTGGATAATATTGAGAGATATATAGTATTTTCATGACACTCTAAACAAGCAACGGTAAAACAAATTGGAGAACGACGAAGCTCCAGAAACGAGCCGGAATCGGTCGCTGTGTGCGTCATTCTCACTGATTACTGTGAATATTCGGTCGAAAGTTGTATCTGTCGATTCATGAGAGAAGAATGGAGCGGCACTCCGTCCTGATCTGATGCTACGGCGTTCAACAATGCTTTGCTAATCGAGCATTGCAGTTCTGTAAGAAGGTCAGGACGTACAACAATTGAGCTGGAACCATCATGATAAAGAAATAATTCTCCAAACAATAGTCCGTCATTAGAAATCAGACCCAGTGCTAGCGCTTCTGTACCACTCTTCCAATTCACCTCTAACAAACCTCCTGCCCAGGGATGAGGCAAGTGAATACGGCCAATCGCGTCCGCATCTAGCATCACAGCGAAGCCATCAAATCCCTGCTTCAGATTCGCTTTCAAGAGCGTTGCAATATCAACGAGATCGCAGCTTCGTTGCAATTCAGTGGCGGCCTTCCTGATCCCGATATTTCTTGCCAATACCTTTCTGCTTTGTAATCCGATCTGCGGGATGCTGAGGAATTCTTCGAACTCATGATACCTGAGCTTCTTCAGCCCGAAGAAAATGGTAAGTGAAAGGACCGTAAAGACCAGCAACAAGCTCATTCTCGACCTGTTCAGCAGGAACAAACTCAAACTCGAGAACAGCGCAGATACTCCATAGAGCACACACACAACTTGACGCTGGGAGAGCCCTAAGTTCAAGAGCTTGTGATGGATGTGTTCCTTGTCGGCACGAAAAATAGAGTGTCCGCTCAAGAACCGCCGCAGCACACTCAATGCTACATCGGTAAGAGGGAGCGCAAAACACACGACAGGAACCAAAAGATTGACAAAAGTGTTCTGGCTGGGAGCGTTGGACTGTTCCGAGAGCACAAAAGCGCTGAGCATAAATCCCAAAAACAGACTTCCAGAATCGCCGAGAAAAATAGAGGCGGGATTGAAATTGAAGATCAAAAATCCTAGCAAGCTGCCAGCCATGATAGTGGTGGCTGCTGCGATTCCTGGCTGTGTGCCCTGCGCAACAATGAATATCGTCACCATTGAAAACATGGTTGCGCCTGCCGCGAGACCATCCACGCCATCTATGAGATTAATCGCATTGCAGATCAAGATGACCCAAGCCACGGTCATGGCAAGGCAAAGAACCCATGTCCACGAACCGGCAAAGTGCATTCCGCAGAAAAAATTAAAACGTATGCCGAATGCATACAGTCCGAGTCCAGCGGCCCCTTCTACCAGCAGCTTGATCCGGGGATGGACTCCGACAAGATCATCGACAACACCGAGTATCAGGACAAAAGTTCCTATAGCGAGAATCTTAGCCAGTTTTAGACTTGTCGGGGCTTTGACCCAGCCGTGACCCGATGCAATCACGTACACCAGAAACATCATTAAAAACGTGCCATAGATCGCTAACCCGCCGAGACGCGGGGTCGGGACTTCATGAATATGGTGAGTATGCGGCGGCCTCATCAAGTTGAGCCGGGATGCAAGAGTACGAATGACCCAACTGAGAAAAGACGAAGCAGCTACACTGAATGAGAATCCGATGATATATGGCAACATCAGGATTACACCTTGCTCCTAAGCTGGACTAGGGGTTTCCGAATAATACACTACCGTCTTTATTTTGTTCAATATAAGAATGCAGGAGCGCCGTTTACAACGCAGGCTGACACTTTCTGGTGCAGATTCTAAGGTTTTCACTTTACCAGAAAGCAAGACTTCCATCGCGATAAGTTTTATTGCCGATTGATTCGGATACGCCATTGGTTATACTTAAAACACCTTCATATCAAAGCTGTATGAATAACAGCTCCCGTGGCGTGCACAGCGGTTTGTGGTTCGAAGGTAACATGCCGCCGTGTACGGAACTGAGGTGGTTTAGCCCAGATTGCTTTGTCGGCCAAGTCGAGAGGCCGGGTTAATCGGCAACGGAACGGTCAGTGACATAAAGTTCGGATAAAAAAGTTGGGTGCGAAACAGAATAGGCAACTCCGGCCATCGCCGGTTTGGCAGGGAAAACGCGATTCATGAGCCATCTTAAATCAAGTACGGGAATTGCAGAGCTACAATCGGACACCGCGCATGAAGAACCACTGCACTCCCGTCAGCCGAACGGCCAGCTATTGCCCGCCTTATTAATCCTAAAAAAAAACGTGCGTTTGCTCGCCGCTGTGACAGTTGCTGCAGGGATTCTAGCAACTCTGGTTTTGATCTTCGTTCCCAATTATTACGCCGCAAACAGCACCATTGTTATTCCTTCGCAAAGCCGCTCGCTTGCGAATTCTCTTGTGGGGCAGCTCGGGCCCTTGGCCGCGCTTACGGGTGACTTCGGCGTGAAAGATTCCAGTGATCGTTACCTTTCGCTGCTCAAGAGTAATTCCATTGCGGACATATTGATCCAGCAATTCAACCTCCAGAGTGTTTATAAGAAAAATAAAATTCAGCGGTTGCGCGACAAACTTGCTGATCATACGCGGTTCCAGGTGCTGAAGGGTGGATTGATCACCATATCCGTGACGGATAAGGACCCCAAGCGTGCGGCTGATCTCGCCAATGCTTATGTTGAACAACTTTACAAGCTCAACAGCCGCTTGGCCGTAGATGAAGCTGCACGACGACGCGAGTTCTATCAAAAGCAGGTGGACTCAGCGAAACAACAGCTCACGTCAGACGAACAGCAATTGAAAAACGCACAGGAAACAACTGGCCTCATCCAACCTGATGCTCAGGCCAAAGGGGTGATTGAAGCCATTGTCCAGCTTCGGACTCTAATCGCCGCAAAGCAGACTGAGCTCCGGATAATGGAAACCTTTGGAACCAATTCCAATCCGGATATCATCAGACGGCGCACTGAAGTCGAAGGATTGCGCGCGGAACTCAAAAAACTGGAAAACTCCAATAGCGAGTCTGGAATTGTCGGGCCTCGTAATTTACCCTCGGCAGGACTGGAATATGCTCGCCGTCTACGGGACGTGAAAACGGATGAGGCGATTATGACCGCTCTCATAAAAGAGTTCGAAGAGGCCCGCGTTGATGAAGCACGAAGGGCCCCGCTGGTCCAAATGGTTGATCGGGCTCAAGTGCCCGATGAAAAAGCTGGACCGGAACGGATTGTCATCATCATCGCATCCATGTTGAGCGGACTGGTCGGTGCAGTCATTTATGTGCTGTGGAGAAGGCGCAATGCACAATTCTCTGTGGCGGCGGCTCGCATTTTGGCCAGTGTAGACTCACTTTAACAAATGAATTCTGTACAGCAATTTAAGTTTGCAGGTCCAAGGTGAAGCGGGCAACGGCTCTCCTCGCATTTGCGACGGCCACATTTATGTTCCTGCGCTTCTTGGAACAGTACATCCTAGCCAGGCATTTTGGACCTTCGCGCGTCCTGGATGCCTATTTCGTAGCGCAGATCACCGTTTTGATCGGCGTTCAGCTTGCGCTGGCGGTCACGTCTGCTGCTGTGCCAGTCCTGACTTCCAGAGCAAAAAGCAGCAACGATCTTCAGGGCGCTACCTTTACCGTTCTTGTTTGTGTTTTCTTGGGTTCCACAGCTTTGGCTATTGCCGTTACTTTGGCTGCGCCATTAGTGGTTGCGGTGCTTGGTTCAGGATTGAGCGCTCAAACCGACAAGCTTGCACAGGCGCTCTTGCGTTGTTATGTTCCTGCAGCATTGCTATACATCGTTGCCGCCGTGCTACGGGCGTACTGGCATGTACATCAAAATCTGCTGACTCCGGCAATTCTGCAGCCACTGATCCCTTTCGGCTCGGCGTGTGCTGCGCTGCTGGTCACGTTCAACTTCGTAAGGATTGAATGGGTACCACTTGGCTCAGCCATGGGCGCACTGGTATGTGTTGCGATTCTGGCAAAACCTTTTCTGACTGACGCGCGGTTATGTTCAGGCCTCTGGAACTCCCGAGTTGCCCGGGAATTTCGGAACGCCCTATTCCCGGTCACCCTCTCAATGGTTCTGATACCTTGCATGATAGCTATTGGCAGGTTGTTCGCCTCCCGGCTTTCGCCAGGGAGTGTCAGTGCTCTGAGTATTGCGGCTAGCCTTATGAGCATTCCTGGGCAAATAGCAGCCACGTCTGTGGGGACTGCTGTTCTGCCTCGAGCATCTTCTCTCTTCGTCGGCAGCGAACATGCCCAGGTTGCGGCTCTGGTTGAGCGGGGCTTGCGGGTAACCATATTCTGCTCAATGCCATTCAGCGTCGCATTGGGTTTATACCCGGCGACCATTCTCGAAACCGTCTTTCACGGCAGTTCCTTTGGTCCCAATGCCGTTGCGCTCACGTCACATGCGCTTCTGGGCTACTGCATTGGGATTCCCGCGCTGGGGGTTATACAGGTGCTGGTGTTCGTCTTCTTTGCGTCGGCTGCATGGCGTCAAGTGGCACGCGTGACGATACTTAGCGTAGTCATCAACTTGGTATTTACTGCTTTTCTGTCGCGTTCACTTTTTGGCTTAGCTATGGCGTTTTCTCTAAGCTGTTGCGCAGCAGCAGGAATACTTATGCTGGTATTGAACCTTCATGTACTGCGGCTATCAATCTCTAATTTGTTCATAAGCGCAGGTAAATCTCTGGGCGCATCTCTGGCCGGATTTGCCGCGGTGTATCTGCTACGCTGCTATCTGCTTTCACTGCACATTGTCGCTCCGATGATCCTGATGCTGCTTCTGGGCTTTGCCAGCTATATCGTTTTAGCGGCAGTGGTATGCAAACCAGAAATGTATGAAGTGTTGAGTGTTCTAAGACCGAATAGAGCCTTGCCGGTGGCCAACGCTCGTGATCAGGCTACACTTGTGCGAGGTGCCCAGTAATGCGACTCGACATCATTTCTCACCCAGGATTGCTAGTTGGGGCGGCGGTTGTACTTCTGACGATTAGTATCAACTGGATTCGACAGCCGCGCAAGGGGGTGGCGCACCTCATCATTCTTTTTTTGTTTGCTCCTCTTTATCCAGTGCCTGCTTTTGAATATGTGTTTTATGCATTCGCAGCGTGCTCATCAATCATTCTGTTCGTATGGTTTGTGAGCGCGTGCCGGAGAATGCCGCCAATTGAGCATGATCATACTTATCGTCGATTATCTACAGGGCTGAAACTTTGGTTGGTCGTGTGCTTTCTCGGCTTACCGCTGTCCTTAATTTTCAATCAAGGACATCTCAGTGAACGCTTTTATTTTTTTGTGAAAGGTTTTTTACCCTTCTGGTACCTGTGCATCTTTTTTGTTGTGTGGAGGCTCCGACCAACAGCAGTGGATGCGGAAAGAGTTCTGCGCTGCACCCTGATTACCGCCGTCGGTTTTGCAAGCCTATCGTGGATGATTTATGCCATGACGAGCGCACGGGTTACTTGGTTTTATCATCCTCTTGCATTTCCCTTTATTGTTCTAGGCGCAAATATAGCTTTCTCCAGTTTCTTGTCTGCGCCGAAATTGTCCACACAACTGGGATGGACGGCGTTGATCGCATTTTTCGTCGCCGCTATTATATTCACTTTCACAAAAGCGCAAATGATTGCTCTCTTCTGCGGCTTTGCTATGGTAGTTGCACTTTTGCAGGGGCCATCGCATCCAAATGTTCTACGCAGGTCAGTAGGACTGGCGATCTCAGGGATGCTCCTCGGTGTCATTTTGATATTCTCTTTTATGCATAACGAGGTGGATAGTTTTACTGACATCCTCTCTGCGCGCATCGCAGATACTGGCACTACCAGCACTCGTCTGGAGGAATGGAAGACCGCTCTTTCGGAATTTGGAAAAAGTCCGGTCATAGGAAAGGGAATTGGATTCCAGTTGGAACGTACCGAGTTCGATGAGACGATCACGGCTGGTTACGTGCATAACCAAGTGATTTATACAGCAATGACTACGGGCCTCGTAGGAATTGCGATTTATGTTTTTATTATTTTGAATTGGATCAAGCTTTTGCGGCGCGCGGGACTGGCTAGCCCACCTGCCAAATCGGCTCTGGCCGCCTGCCATGCCTGCATTTTGAGCCTGTCGGTGTATTCATTGCTGTTCGCAGGATTTCGAACGATCCAGCACAATTATTTGTTGGGAGTATTATTGGCCGTGGCTGTGGCACTGACGCCATCGAAGAAACAACTGGAAACGTTTGCCAGGGAATAAATGTATGTGTGGAATTGCAGGTGCAGTGAATTGGGGGAACGCCGAAAGTCTTTGCTCAATGGGAGACATACAGGCGCATCGCGGCCCGGATGACTCTGGAATCTGGTACACAACGACCGCCAGAGGCGACTGGATTGGCCTTGTGTCACAAAGACTGGCAATTCTGGACCTGTCCTCAAGCGGACATATGCCCATGAGCACTCCGGACGGCCGTTTTACGATTGTTTATAACGGAGAATGTTACAACCACTCCCGCTTGCGAAAAGAACTTGAGGCTACAGGTTGTATCTTCCGATCTGGTTCCGATACTGAAACCGTACTGTATGCATACCAGCACTATGGCGCGGAGTGTCTTCAGCGTCTCAATGGCATTTTTGCATTTGCAATTTGGGATTCTTTGAATGAAACCCTGTTTCTCGCCCGCGATCATTTCGGCGTAAAGCCCCTTTATTATTGCGTGCGTGGCTCTCGGTTGTGCTTTGCTTCGGAAATAAAAGCTCTATATGCACTTCCTGATTTTGATCCTGAATTCAACAGGGACGCTATTTATCAGTATCTTTCTATGCTCTGGATTCCTGATCCCCACACGGCATTTGAATCAGTGCTGAAATTACCTGCAGGTCATTTTGCGACGTGGAAAAATGGAACGTTTTCGGTGACTCAATATTGGGATTTGCAGTTCCCAGTTGCTGGTGAATACCCTGAGATCCCAGAAGAAGATCTGACTGAAGAAGTGCGCCGTCGCTTTCTTAAAACCGTGAAGTCTCAGCTTATCAGTGACGTGCCGCTGGGTGCGTTTCTGAGTTCTGGATTAGACTCCACCGGCATCGTCAGTGCTATCACGCACGAAACATCTGCTTCGGTGCGCACCTTCACCATCGGGTTTCCTCCGGATTATGTTCGCGGCGAGGTGATGATTGACGATATTTCGGTGGCCCGGCGTACTGCCGCGACTCTTGGGTGCCAGCATACCGAAATTATCGTGAAGCCGGATGTTATAGATCTTCTTCCAAAATTGGTCTTTCATATGGATGAACCCACTGCCGACCCTCAGATATTAATCTCTTACTTGGTCTGCAAGGAAGCTCGCAAGCAGGTTACAGTTTTACTCTCGGGAACCGGCGGCGATGAAATCTTTGCTGGCTACAGAAAATACCGGGCGCATCAGCTTTCGCTTTATTACAAGCAAATCCCCACAGTTCTCAGGACTCACTGTGTTGAACCTGTTGTCAGGGCCCTTCCCACATTCAGAGGTACTGCGGCAAAAGGTTATGTTCGATTATTAAAGAAAATGGTGATGAGTGGCTCGCTTCCCTCGCGTGAACGCTTCCTGGCCAACAGCCGATATTTGGATTTTTGCCAAGTGCGTGAGCTTTGCACGCAGGATTTTTGTTCCGGCATTGAACAGTTTGACCCTTTTTGCGAGCACTATCGGTATTTTAGCCGGGTTGCTCACGCTGATTTCCTCAATCAGATGCTTTATGTTGACACCAAGACTTTTATGGTAAGTCTGAATCTGATGGTTGCAGACAAGACCAGCATGGCATCATCGGTGGAAACTCGAGTTCCTTTCCTCGATTGGGAATTTGCGCAATGGATCGCTTCCAACGTGCCGCCACATTTGAAATTGAAGGGCGCTACGACGAAATACATTTATCGGCGCGCGCTGCGAGACATGATTCCTTCTGAGGTCATGCTGCAGCGAAAAGCTGGCTTCACTGCTCCTATAGACATGTGGCTTGGCAATGATCTTAAGACATTTCTGCGGGATATATTGTCCCGGGATAGACTAAAACGTCATGGAATCTTCAATCCATCCTCTGTCGATAAACTGTTGAGCGAGCAGAGTGCTGGTACGAAGGATTGGAGCTACCCGATTTGGCAGATATTGACCCTGGAGCTTTGGATCGAAAAGTTTATGAATGCAAAACAGCAACAGGTGTGTTAGCTATGGTTAAGTATTCCAGATATTTTCGTCGTCGAGAAAGAGTGTCCTATGCTCCGTCGATTCTTGGTTTTCTCACTCCTCTGTTCCACCTGGACCTGCTGCTCGGCTGCCGTAAACCAACACTACCTGCGTGTGATTGAAAACGTAGACGAGATCCAACCGGCGCTGAGCGATCCCGGAACAGATCACGTATTTATCGCATCGGGAATTTATCATCTTGGGGCCCGGAGCATCCATATGAGGAGTGGCTCAACCTTAGAATGTGCGAGTCCCTTCACTACCGCACTGATATATGAAGGCTCAGAATCTGCAATTGTTTTCGATTCTGTTTCTCACGCCACACTGAGGAACTGTCAGGTGGTATTGACCGGAAAGGGGCCTGCCCGGGCAATAATGTTCCGGAATACCACAGCAGACAATAAATGGAACGAGATTCATCATGTTTTTGTGCAAGGGGTTCAGCAACCTCGGCCGATATCAGGACAAGTCGGATTGCTCTTTGAATCCACCACCACTCGCGCAATGTATTGGAATTTGATTGAAATGCTTACGGCAATGAATCTTGATACTGGAGTGAAGCTAAGCGACGCGCCGGGTTTCCTCTCTAATGGAGCAAATGACAACGCGTTCGTAGCCATTACTGTCCATCACTGCCGCATTGGAATGGAGATTTCCAGGGCTGCTACCGAAAACAAGATATTTGGGTTAAGCGGGTCAGCCTCGGGTTTTATCGGTGAGAACACGCTTCTAATCATAGGAGACGAGCAGCATTCCCCAGCCAATTTCAATATGATTTTTGGTCTCGTAAGCGATCAGGGTGCACAGGGGCAGGCATGGCATGTCTACAAAGGCGTGCAGAACAACTACATTCAGGGAACTGATCAGAGTGGCATTGGCTCCTTGGATGAAGGCACTAATACTGTAATCGAGCGGATTGGAGGTGGAACAAGTAGTTTTTCGGTGCCACAATTGCGGGTACAGAAATCGTTAAGCAATTTATCCATAAAACACATGAGAATACCTCTTGGCTGTTCCACTAAGCCTGACGTAGCTGATACATGCACGAGCAGGGAACTCCGTTGGCCTACTCCATTTACAGACTCGAAGTACACATTGACATGTACCCTGAGCGATGTGACGGGCCAGCCGCACATCGTAAGCACGCATCAAAGTGCATTTGGAATTACCGTGACAATCGGAAATGATTTGCCCAAAATATCAACTGGCACGGTCCAGTGTGTTGCGGTCGATGATATTAAGTAACAGTGAGAATGAGATTATCTGCTTGAGAAATCTGAGACAAGGGCAGTACTGAGGAGGTCACTGAATGTGGCGGAGCCGTAGATGTTCAGGTGGTTCAAATTCACCCATTCCGCTTGCCCGAGAGCGAAAGTTCCATTAAAGGAAACAAAGCGCGCATGCGGATACTTCATGGCGAGCCGAGAGACTTTCTCGAGAATTTCTGCCCTGTTAACGGTGAGTTCTGAATACCCTGGATGGTTGGGTGGCTCAAAAAGGAGAACGGGAATTCGTTCCTTTTCACAAAAATCCATAAAAGATTCCAGTTCATCTGCCTTGAACACGGACTCATGCTTGCGACCCAGAAGCGGGTCTCGGGAAAATGATACCCGGGCCTGTCCCTTGACAAAAGAAGGGCGCTGATCATCATGGGACAGCAGGCTTTTGAGCAGTAAATCAATTGTGTTTCGATAGCGATAAGCAGGTATGGAGTTGAATAACTTGAAGCTTCGGTCGATCTTCACGCTTTCATGACTGAAGAGTTCATCGCGAAAAACTGTTCTTAGGTCATCGGGTAACCCAAAGTACAATGTGGGACGTACTCCCGCCGGCTTGTTCGGCACATTCAAATAAACTCCCAACGCCACAAGATGCGGTTTAGGGTTGTGCCTTAGAAAATAACGAAGCTGCATCTCGCTTTCCAGTATTGACGCACCGCCAAGTGCAAAATTATAGCTCTCTATATTCAGCTTGCGGTCTACAACGTCTGGATTGACTCCCTCAAGCGTGAGCGAATCGCCAAAGAACGCCACGTCGAGATGTTTGCCCGTGAATGCCATGCTTTCTCTGAGCTTCGGTTCAGAGAAATCATACTTGTCGGTCGCAAGTCGCAGCAGGACCCCCACTATGGTCACGATGGTTGCCGTGAACGCAATCCACAGCGCGAGCGATATCCAGTACGCTCTGGGAACTGGTTCTGGCCGCTGTACTAAGCCGGGCCTTGGGGAGAGAGCAGTACTAGAAGACAAAATAAATAAACTCCTGACTTTCAGCTCCCAGCAAAATGATGATCAACACGCCCAGAGTGGCGGTAGCCCACGCTAGGCTCATTAGCGGCACCTTCTTCACGTAACGAGTAAGTGTAAAGTAAACAACGCCGACCCAGATGGTCAATAGGCATTTGTACCATGCGAAATCGTGAAAAAAAGTATCTCCTGAATGCCACAGTGAAATCTGGCGAATGAGGACCATCGCGTCATGCAGTGTTCGCGCACGGAAGAAAACCCATGTAAGGCACACGCCGTGAAATACCGCAGCGCACTTTAACGTTCGCACCACTGTTTGGGCGAAAACTCCTGGTATTGCTTCAGTTATGGTCTTATGAGAACGAGTCAGGAGCCGCTCCATCGCCAGCCATGAGCCATGAAGCCCCCCCCAGATTACAAAGTTCCATGAAGCTCCATGCCAGAGGCCGCCGAGCAGCATCGTCAGCAGGAGATTGATGTAGGTCCGTATTTCTCCGCGTCGGTTTCCGCCCAGCGAAATGTAAAGATAATCACGCAACCAACTGGAGAGTGAAATATGCCATCGCCGCCAGAACTCCTGAATTGTCGTGGAGATATAGGGAGCATTGAAGTTTTGTGTGAACCGGAAGCCCATAACACGGGCGATGCCTATAGCAATGTCGCTGTATCCGCTGAAATCAAAAAAGATCTGCCATGCAAACATGTATGTGGCTACCAGGCAACTGCCACCGGAGAAATTGCCTGGCGAGCCATACACTTGATTTACCCAGGGCGCTAAATTGTCTGCCAAAACGACTTTTTTTACGAACCCATCCAGCATCTGCCGTCCGCCCACGACGATGTTTTCCCACGCCAGAGGATATTTTTCCCGAATCTGCGGTAACAGTTCCCGCGCCCGTTCGATCGGCCCGGCAACCAGTTGCGGAAAAAAAGAGACAAACATCGCGAATCGCAACAAATCTACTTCCGGTTCAATCACACCACGGTAGACATCAATTGTATAGCTCATCGTCTGAAACGTATGAAAAGAGATGCCCAACGGAAGGAGCAAGCCCAGTGTTGGCACTGAGTCGATGATCCCGAGATGCTGGAGATTAATAGCAAAAAAACCGTAGTACTTGAAAAGCGCGAGCACCCCCAGGTTGCACGTCAAACTGGTAATCAGCCCGATCTTCTTTTTGGCTGGAGTGGGAGCATGGCCGATGTAGTAGCCGGCGCTGAAATCAAGAAATATGAAAAATACCAGGATGAGCGAGTACTTCATGTTCCAATACATGTAGAAATAGAAGCTCGCAGCCACCATCAGGGCTTGTCGCCCACGCACCGGCAACACGAAGTACAGAGGCAGGACAACCGCTAGAAAAATGAAAAAATCGAGTGAGTTAAATAGCATCCAATTGGTAACATGCTGCACGAACTCCCGACTGGAATCTTGTCGGGTGCTGTCGCAATGAGGCTTTTTGAGAGAGTAACATACGTCTGGTCTCAAGCGATGAAAAACTCATAAACCGGAACACCTGTCCCAAGAGTTCTAGGTGAGACACCCTAGACGGCAGCCTTATCTCACGGTAACTTCGTCTATCTGGAACGTGTATTGTGCATTTGCCGGGCCACCGAAAACTCCCACCTCAAACTGCTCAATGTTGCTGAGATCTATTGGAGCAGATTCGTAATAGGACGTGTCCCGCAAGTCGGCTGACACCTTAATCCAATTTCCAGGATCGGGGTTCGTGAACAGCCACTCGCGGTAATTACGCTTCTTGTCATACATGAGGAAATAGTGGATGACAGTTGCATTTTTGTCCTTAAAATCAAACCCGATATATTGTTTGGCGCTTAAGTCCCAATAAATGTGGCTGGCGGCCCCAAGAATCGCAATATCTGCTTGTCCTTCGTTGGTTGCGGTGACGTTTGCGAGAATGCTCTTGCCGTTCACAGAATCAGATGAGACGGTGATCACGCCCGAAGAAACCAAATCCAGAGCCTAATTTCCAGCCACCTCACAGTGGTCGATCACGCCCGTCTCGAATACTGGAGCACACATGGTTAACATGTTTCCGGGGTTCATTGCATATTGGCCGTAACGAATTGCGATAATGCTTGAAGGATCGAATCCGGGATGCTCTCCAGTAAAATTGGTAACCGAGTAGACGGGCTGCTGTATGCCGCCTGAGTCGCGTAATATCAAGCTATACCATCGCATCCGCGATTGTGTGTCCACCAGGTACATGTAATCGGCAATGTGCGTAGCACTGGTTTGGACGGTGAATGAGACCGTGCCGGGCGGCATATTCCATTGCTCCGCGAATTATCCGTTTGAGCGCATTGCGGCTGCCTTGACCAAGTGAATCAGTTCACAATCTTGTAACTCAAACACGCTGGGTTAACTGCCGGGGCTGCGCTAGCGGTTACGATGAATGAAGTGCCTGCCGTGCGCGTGGTCACGGTGTAGGTCCTGCCGGTGGTGGCGTTGCAGGTCACGCTAAGAGCGGTCCCCAGCGTCGAATCTTCCTGCATTAAGATTTCACTGTTGGCTGTGACTGCTGTCGTTGCTACGGTTACAGTCGTAGCCGCAGCCGCGATTGTGACCCGGCCCGCCGCCGCCGAGCCGCAGGCTCCGCCAGATGAAGCGCAGTTGGTGGCAGTAGTGTAAGTCGCCGCAGTGAAAGCCCCAGCGGTCACATTAGCATCAGCGCTGTCGTCCGCTAAGCGAGCATTCCACGCAGCCCCATTGCGCTTCCAAGAGGGGAAAGAGGCGGTGTTCCCACCCAATCGAATAGTGGGATTAGTGGCTGAGGACGTGAAGGTAAAATTGCCCAGTGTACCGTTGCTCAAAATATCATTGCCGTTGTGACCAAAGAAGATTCTTCCCGACACGCCGAAGAACCCGGCAAGGTCAGTCACAATGTCGCCCGCTATCGGTGATCCTACATCTGCGCCCGAAACTATGTGCCCATTAGTGGTCTGGATAGTGCCAGTGGCGCTGATTGGCCCTTGGACGCTCACCTGATTAGTGGCGTAGATGGCCGTGCCGCCGCTGTTGCTCACCGCTCCGGCGATTCCGTCAAATGTTGAACTGAGATTGTTGGCGCTGATAGATACCGTGCCTGTGACATTGCAGGCTGAGCAGGCAAGACTACTGGAGAATCCATATGTAAGATTCCCGCCAATCTGTGATGCAGTGATCAAGACATCGGTGCTGGCTGCTGTACCCGCACCCGCTCCGGTGATGTTTACACTGCCATTGGCGCCGGATGGGGAAGTTTCCAGCCCATCAAAATAGCAATGAGCGCAATTGTCAAGATGGATGGCTTCGGTCGTGCCACCGAAAACGTCAAAGTCGGAGAAGTAATTATCGCGGCTGCCCTGTGTGCCTGCGGTAGCGCAAGCGCTTCCATCAACATAGGTATCGTAGGCCCATGTTCCTGTGCCTTGCGATATTCTGACCCCACTGAGATGAAAATTTCCTGCCCTGGCTGTGCAGTCGGTTCCGCTGATCTTGACCGCCGCCCCCCCAGTCTTCCCATCGCCTTTTTGAATATTGATTCCACGTATTCCGCCGCCATTGCCTTGAGTCGCGGCGTTGGCTCCGTCCCACCAGAGACAAGCGTTAGTGGCAGTGGATTCGGTATAGTCGCACTTGATGAATGATCCAAAACCGAATGCCGAGCCCCTACTGTAAGCCCCGGCGAGAGTGAGTCCGCAGGGGATATGATTCGGAGCTGACGCAAAGCGCACCGTCTTTGCCGGCGGGATCCAAAGCGTTCCACCGCCCCCGGTGCATGCAGTCGTCAGCAGGGAATTGAAAGCGGCTGTGTCATCCGTTGTTCCATCACAGGCCAGCCCATTCTGACAAACGTCCCACCAGGGATTTGGGCCGGTGGCCTGGAGGCTGGCAGCTCTGACCGTTCCCGCGGTCAGTCCAAATCCGTTCAAATTCAACGGTCCATTAATGCTCTGCTGTCCATTGGCCGCCGGTGCTGTCACCACCGCCTGTGGATACGCCACTACTCCTGAATACAGCGGCGTTCCTGAGCTTACATTCACCGTGCCTGCGGCCCCGCCCGATAGATACCACTTTTGCGGAAATCCGGGCACGCCTGCGCCGCTGGCGGTAGTCAGGTTCACCACGTATCCCGTATAGCTGGGCTGCAATTCGTCGTTGAATCGCAGGCTGCACACACTGCTGTTCGTGCCTGGCAGGCTCGTGCCGCTCACCACTGGGGTAGATTGCGAATAATTGCTGAATGGCGCATTTTGCGTTGCCTGCAGCGTCTCCGCGCCCGCAGCCGTGCCTATATAGATTTTCCACTGCGTAGCATTGCCCGGAGGATTGGCTGGCGTCTGCACGATGAGCGTTCCCGTCTGCGTGGTGACTCTTTGCGCTTCCGGACTGGCGACGCTCTCACCTGAGCTGTTGGCCCAGGTATACCGGACGTAATAGCTCCCGCTCGGCAGGCTTCCGCTGCCTGGATTGTTTGAAAGCACCGGGAGGACCTGCGGGTTCGGCAGTCCCACAACATTCCCAAGGGCATCTGTATAGCAGTTTACCGGCGTAGTAACGATGGTTGCCGTGCCGGACACCACTGCTGGCTGCGACAGTGTAAAGGTAAGCACGCCGTTGGCTACGCCTTTGCCGCTCGAGGCAATCTGGATCTGTCCATTGACGGTTCCTGCCTCCATCCGTCCGCAAAGGACCAGGCCGGCAAGCAAAATGATTGTGATGAGTTCTCTGGATTTTTCACGCGTCATGTCTACGGTCTCCTCAAATAGATAGAGCAACCGTAGCACACTTACTAATGCAGAAGCTAATAAAATTCACCCCGTAATTTGGGTTTTTGGCTCTTAGCTTTTTCTCTCGGTAGTTCCGGTATCTAAATCCTTGTGATTCCCTCGGCGCTCTCTCTGGTAAATCTGCCCGCCCTGATTCCAACTCTGTAGATAATCTGTCCTGCAACAACTTAGATCGAGCCAAGCCGCGAAAAAACTTCGTAGGCACGCATTTGCTTGTACTTAATTTTCTTTTTCTCCTCCGTTCTCTGTGTCTCCGTGCCTCTGTGGTTAGAATTTGATTTTCTTTACTCTGCTTAAGGATTCTGATAATGATACGCCTGATCTTTTCCCCCAGATATATAACAAAAAAGCCGTCACATCATGGGCGCCGTATTTGCGCACATGAGTTACGGCTTGCGTCAAAACATTTTTCTTTGAGCCAGATATGGGTCAAACGGGGCGGAAGCCTACTCAAACCCTGAGAAGCAATCTTCAGCCTGGTCCTGAAAATATTTGAAATTTCCCACAGCGCAAACCGGGCCGCAACAAAAAGCAAAATCTTTTCAAACACAGCGCGGCAGAGCCCAATCAACCGAAAAATTAAATGGAGCGTAGCCGCCCCCGGCTGCAGGGATAAATCTTTCGTGAGTGGGAAGAGTTTGACGAATAGCAATACACGAGAAAAAGGGTAAACGGAGCGATTTCATTACAGTGCCCTCCCATGCAAAAGTAAGAATTTCTTTCGCAGGTTTGGGTTCCGGATGGTAATGTCAGTTAGGTGTTTTAGAATAAACCTTCCTGGAATCATGCAGCTCGTTGAAGAGAGCGCGTCCTGGTTTTCCGGGACGGTCGCCGGTTCGATCCCATCCTGGACCATAATCTGAACTGCTGATACTGCTGCAGCTTAGGTGACGCTTGCCTCCATGTGCTGCTCAGGATCGAATACCTGGTTTAGTTCAGAAAAGAAGGCAATCCAAAGCCGCCACATTTCTTCGACACTGGCGACGACACTCTCATACTGTTCGGCTGAAAGCTCCGGTTCCAGAGCTCCGCTGGCCTGCTCGACATGATGTGGCTCCTGCAGGACGTGAATGTCCACCCATGGAAGATTCTTTATGCCACTTACCTTCCGCACGGCCACGCCGATTCCGGAAACCATTGCCAGATCAGCCACCTCGGTTCCATACATGAAGCCCAGCGCACTGGTTTGCGCAGTGGAGGCGCGTTCGTACCCTTTTACAAGGTCGCGGGTAGAACTAAGGGGTGGAGCTTCCGTCACTTCTTCCCGAGAGAAGCCGGCAGCCGTCATGGTCTCAACATAAATGCGCTCATGGGCTTTGTCGGGGTTGCCTTCGCCAAGTTCCTCGGACAAAATGGCGCAAATCGCGGTTTTCGTCTCAAGGTTGGGAACAACGGAAATGCTTCTGGAGAGAAAGTCAGGGAAATAATGTAGAGGGTGCCACCATTGGCCTAAGAAAACCGCAACATCTTTGCGATTCAACGCGCCAGACCGGACTGCTTCAAAAAAAGGATGATGGATGAGGGTTTTTCTCAAAGGATTATTTTTAAGCGAATCAAGAACACTATGAACCATGCTGAAGGCTCCTTCACAGCTTTTCGTCAAAACTAGTTTTCTTCACTTTCGACTATAGAATGGATTTTATGAGCCCTTTGCGTAGAATTCAATGAGCATATCTCAAGAAACTCGTTAATTTTTTTAGGCAGGCTGACGCACGCTCATGCGAGATGGTCGGAGAAGAAGTAAAGAGCTTAATTGGCACGATTAATTTCAGTCGGCTTCGCTGAGGAGCGGCTATACCAGAGGCAGTGCCACTTGGTTTGCACCGCCAATGATTCATTTCGGATTGCCTGTTTATTGAATCTCTCGGACCGGCTTCTGCAATGAAGCGCCGGCAGCAGTTATCAACATGGCCAGACCGGCGATCAGGAACGTGAACTTCAGGTTCCATGCAATCAGGAATCCGGCAACGGCAAAAGAGATAGGCATGATTCCGAAGGTGGCAAGCATGAGCACACTTGCCACGCGTCCGCGCACCGCTGCATCGATTCGCTGCATCACCCAGGCGCCGATGTGGACGTTCATCAACGCCGCCATAGCGCCGATCGTGAATAGCACCCCTGCAAGGGGCCACACTTTATCTATAAATCCAATCAATGTCAGGCAAGGAGCCAAGCCCGCGGCGACAAAAAGAATCAGGAGGCCGCGCCTGTGAATCTTCCACACACCAGCCAGCAGCGCTCCCAGTAGACTCCCCGCTGCCACCGCCGACAATAAAGTCCCCAGGACAGCCGGTGAACCGAAGCGGATCTTTGTCAGATAGGTGAGCCCAATCCCCACCGGCCCGGTAAAGCAGAAGTTCATCATCATGGCCAGCAGCATCAACGAACGAAGAGGCACATCTCTGCCCACGTAGGCAATACCCTCGGCAATCGCGGGTAATACAGCTTTTTTGGCAGCCTCATGTTTGGGTGGGTCGGGTAGTTTCCATAGCGCGCCGATGATAAACAGGAAGCTGACTGCATCCACGAAGAAGGCCCAGGCCACGCCCAGGGTCTTGATCACAAATCCTGCGGGAATCGGGCCGATAATGCTGGTTAATTGTGCTGTGCTTTGGCCAATCGAGGAAGCCGCCACCAGTTGCTCAGGCTTTAAGAGGAATGGCACGTAGGCTGATCCTGCGGGAGCGGCAAATGCATCGGCCACGCCAAAAATAACTGCCAAAGCGTAGAGTTCCCCCATGTGAAGAATGCGGTACCAGAGGAGAATTCCAATTATGGCCACACAAATTGTGCGCGCGGTGGCGGTGGTCATCATGATCTTGCGCGCCGATATGCGATCGCTGACGACTCCGCCCATGAGCATGAGAAGAGCACGGGGAACAGAGCCCGCCATCATGACTGCACCCATGGCCACAGCCGAACCCGTCTGCTGCAAAATCAGCCAGGGAAGGGCTACCAGGTAGAACTGATCACCGAGAAGCGATATGGTGCCGCCGACCAACCACAGACGATAATGAGGGTTGCGCAGCGGATGCTCGATGATAGATGGAGAAGCGGTTGCTGTGGATACGGGTACCGAGGCCATAAAATTCCTTTGCTATTGTCAGGCATCAAGGCGGAAAGTGAAAGCCGAATGTGAGTTTACATTGTATCTTTTGATCAGCACTCAGCATTCAGCACTTAGTCCCTGAGCTAGTGCAATCGCATGAAAGACGTTTTTACCCTTCAAACGGTACTACTCCCTTCTATCATCCCACCATAAAAAATCAGCATTCAGCACTTAGTCCCTGAGCTAGGCAAGCGCATGAAAGACGCTTTTAACCTTCAAACGATACTGCCTCCCTTCTAGGGGAAACGGGTAACGGCTGGTGACGGGGTTACGGCACTGGTGTTACGATGATGTTCCCACCGCGAACGAAGCTGCTGGACAGGCAGCATTCCAAGGTGAATTGCATGAACAGGGCCATACAGGAGATAGTATACAACTATTACTATAGCGAGGTCAAGAGAAAATATTGAGGCTGGGCATGAATTAAGGTAATTCTTCATGCGATTGCCGTTGTCTCTGACCACCGTCGTAACCCTGAAGTATCATGCGAGTTGGTGCGACTTCCGGATCTACCCCCAGCGTAGCCGAGCCAACAACCAAAGCTAACCACGCACAGGAAGAATGTACCAGAATGTGATATATGGGGCAGTAACATGCTCAACAATCTTGCAAATTGAGAGTTGGATCTTATTGAAAACTCAGCTTGAAATATACTTTTAGACTGATAGTGCTTGAACAGGTGATGATGTCGGGCCGCAGGTCATAATCACGGGCGTCAGACCTCCACGTTTTGGTTCGCACCAAGGGCTTTTCATCTCCCCATCCGGGAGTTCCTGAGCATTAGCCCATCAAAAAATTAGAGTTTATAGAAAATGTCTCCTGAAAGAGCTGCATTGAAAAAAGATCGCGCGGAAGAAGAGCGGGAACTGCTGCGTCTTTTGCTGCAGAAAGAAGGTCTTGATTCAGGGGACTGGGAAATTGTCCCGGTAGAGACTCAGGAGCGGTTGCCGCTTTCCTGGGCGCAAAGACGTCTCTGGTTTCTAGACCGTCTCAGACCGGGCAGCGATTTCTACAACATTGCGCTGGCGTGTGAGCTGCATGGAGATTTAAACGTGCCGGTTCTGGAGAGGAGTCTGCAGGAGATCATCCGGCGGCACGGGGCATTGCGGACGCGGTTTGTGGTAGAGGATGGCGAGCCCGTGCAAAAAGTCGAGGCTTTGATCGAGTTCCGGCTGCAACTGCTGGATTTGAGCAATCCTCAGGACGCCGAAAACGGAAGAAAAAGGGCTCTGGAGATCGTAACGCAGGAGTCAGCAAAGCCGTTCGATTTGGAAAGCGTACCGTTGCTGCGCGGGATGCTGATTCGCTCGGGAGAGCGGGAGCACATTCTGGCGTTGAGCATTCACCATATCGTGGTGGATGAGTGGTCGATGGGGATTTTGCAGCACGAGATGGCATTGCTCTACTCAGCCTATGTGCAGGGCCAGGAATCGCCGCTCAAGCAGATGCCAATCCAGTATGCGGATTACACCATGTGGCAGGCCCAATGGCTGCAGGGGGAAGTTTTTTCCCGGCAGATGGAGTATTGGAAGACGCAGTTAGCCGGAATGCCGGAAGTTTTGGAACTGCCCACAGACAGGCCGCGGCCAGCCATGAGCGAACATCGCGGCAGCATGGAAACGGCACTGCTGGATGGGACGTATTGGGAAAAAATGAAGTCGTTCAGCCGGCAGGAAGGGGCCAGCGTCTTTATGACAGTGCTGGCGATCTTCGAAGTGCTGCTGCTGAGATATACGGGACAGACGGACTTCGGCGTGGGAACGCCAATAACGAACCGCAATCACGTACGGCTGGAAGGCATGATCGGATTCTGCGTGAACACTCTGATCATTCGGGCAGATTTAAGGGGCGAGCCGACTTTCAGAGAAGTGCTGGCGAGGGTGAGAAAGGCGACTCTGGAGGCATTCGACCATCAGGATATCCCCCTGGAGAAACTGGTCGAGGAATTGTCGCCGGAACGGCAGATCAGCGGCTCGCCTCTGTTTCAGGTGACGTTTACGTTCATGAACGGCACGGCTGTATCGCTGGGGCTTCCGGGCGTCGAGGTTCATCCGATCATGCCGGAAACTACTACCTCGAAGTGCGATCTGGCGTTATTCGCAATCGACGGTGAGTTTCCCAAACTGGCAATCAACTATGACACCGCGTTGTTTGAAGCAGAGACAATTCAGCGGATGTTTCATCACTTTGGGCATTTGCTGGCTTTCGCCACTGCTGAACCGGGGCTTCGAATTTCGGACCTTCCGATGTTGACGCAGGATGAAACACAACAGCTTTTAGTGGAGTGGAACCCGGCGGAGATCGAAGGCGAACAGAAGTGCGTGCATGAGCTATTCGAAGAGCAGGTCAGAAAGACCGCAAAAGCACCCGCAATCGTCTTCGGGAATACTTCGCTGACATACGAGGAGTTGAACCGCAGAGCCAACCAACTGGCGCACTACCTGCGAATCGTTGGAGTGGGGCCGGATGCGCGAGTGGCGATTGGTGTAGAGCGTGGGTTGGAGATGGTGGTGGGGATGGTCGCGGTGCTGAAGGCGGGCGGCGCTTATGTGCTTCTGGATCTCTCTTATCCTCCAGAGCGTTTGCAATTCATTTTGAAGGACAGCGCACCAGTGGCGCTGCTGGTGCAAGGAGATGTGCCGGGTTGGGCAGGTGGAATCAACACGGATATCCACATTATTGATTTAACCAATGAGGTTGCATTCAGGAACCAGGCGAATACGAATCTTGAGCGGACGGAGACGGGTGTAGACGCTGAATGCGTGGCCTCTGTGATCTACACCTCGGGATCAACCGGAGAGCCGAAAGGCAGCGAGATTCCGCATCGCAGTATTCCCGGATTCATTTTTGGAACCGACTATGTGCGCTTCGACAAGGAAACGGTGCTGCTACAGCATTCCTCGGTGAGCTGGGATGCAATGACGCTGGAACTGTGGCCGGCCTTGCTGCGCGGAGGACGGAGCGTACTGGCACAGCAGCGAGTCATCCGTGCGGAAGACATCCGGGAATACGTGCAGGGGCAGGGAGTAAATACCCTGTGGCTGACGGCCGCCTTATTCAATTCGATTGTGGAAAGCAATGTGGAGTGCCTGCAAGGGGTGAAGTATCTGATGACCGGGGGAGAGGCGGCCTCGGCGATGCACATCCGGCGATTGATGGAGCAGTTGCCGGGAGTGCGGGTGGTGAACGGGTATGGCCCATCGGAATGCACAGTGTTCAGCAGTTGTTATGTGGTGCCCGAAGATTTGCCCGAGAGCGTGATTTCGCTACCCATCGGCAAACCAATCGGAGACCGGCGGATGTATGTGCTGGATGGAGCGATGAACGTGGCGCCGGTCGGAGTGGTGGGCGAGGCCTATATAGCCGGCGCGAGTGTAGCACGGGGATATCTGCAGCGTCCGGATTTGACAGCGGAACGATTTGTGCCGGACCCCTATAGCGCGAAGAGTGGAAGCCGTTTGTACCGGACAGGCGATCTGGTGCGTTGGCGAAGGGACGGGACCATTGAGTTTGTAGGACGGAATGATTTTCAGGTGAAGGTCCGCGGCTTCCGGATTGAGTTGCCTGAAATTGAAGCGCGGCTGTTGGAATACGCAGGAGTGGGAGAAGCGGTAGTCATTGCGCAGGAGGGTGCGGCTGGAAGCAAGCGTCTGGTGGCTTATTACACGGAGCAGCAGGACCGCAACCCGAAATCTGCCGCCGAGTCACGGAGACTCGAAGAAACAAGAAGTCAGACGCGCATGAACGCGAATGGGACGAATGAACGCGAATACTTTGAAAAAAATCATGCTTATGGATCGCAACCTCCCTCGGCTGCGCTGGAGAATTCGTCACACGCAGAAAAGAATTTGAACGCCAGTAGTACGGAAGACGCCACTGATTTTCAGCAGAGCGACGCGAAGGGTAAGTTTGGGGCAGAAGAATTGCGCGGCCATCTGGCACAAAGACTGCCAGAGTACATGGTGCCCGCAGCGTATGTGCGGCTGGAATCATTGCCGCTGACGCCCAACGGGAAGCTGGACCGGAAGCGGTTACCGGCGCCGGATGGAAATGCGTACTCGGTGGGTGAGTATGAGGAGCCACAGGGAGAAATTGAGACTAAGCTGGCGGTGATTTGGCGGGAGGTGCTCGAAGTAAAAAGGGTGGGCCGCCACGATAACTTTTTTGAACTGGGCGGCCATTCGCTATTAGCGGTAACCATGATTGGGCGGCTCGGGGAGGCGCTCGGATTGGAAGTGGCAGTCAGCGACATATTCGAGCACTCCTGTCTGAGCGACTTCGCCAGCAAGATATCAAGCGGCAAACAGGCGCAATCGGCGCCGGTGACCAAAGCTGATCGCAGTCAGCCTCTTCCTCTTTCCTATGCGCAGCAGCGGTTGTGGTTCCTGGCGCAGATGGAAGGAGTGAGCGAGGTCTATCACATGCCCTTTGGCGTGCGTCTCGTGGGCACGCTGGACCGGCATGCATTGGGCTTGGCTCTGGACCGGATCGTACAGCGCCATGAAGCGTTGCGCACCACCTTTGTAGTGGTAGAGGGCGAACCAGTGCAGCGGATTGCATTCGCTGAGGACAGCCATTTTCTATTGTTGGATCATGATTTGCGCTCCCAGGCAGACTCGGAGCCTGGATTACGGCAACTCTATGAAGAAGAGGCGCATGCCAGTTTTGATCTGGAAGCCGGTCCGCTGATTCGCGGACGGCTGATCCGGCAGAGAGAAGATCAATATGCGCTGCTCATCACCATGCACCACATCATCTCTGATGGCTGGTCGGTCGGGGTGTTGCTCAACGAATTGAGCGTATTGTACCGGGCGTTTGTGCGCGGGGAAGCTGATCCGCTGCCGGAGTTAGCTGTGCAATATCCAGACTACGCGGTATGGCAGCGGAATTGGATGCAGGGAGAAGTTCTAAGACAGCAGGCTGAGTACTGGAAAACCACGCTGGCAGGGGCACCGGCCTTGCTTGAGTTACCTGCGGACCATGTGCGGCCGGCAGACCAGGAGTATGCGGGCGCATGGCATGAGGTGATCCTGGATGAAAGGTTGACGGCAGGGTTAAAGGAGTTGGGCCGGCAGCATGGCGCCACTTTATATATGACCCTCATGGTAGGGTGGGCGGCGCTCATGGGCCGGTTATCAGGACAGCAGGACGTATTAGTCGGGTCGCCGGTAGGGAACCGCAGACAGGGAGAGCTTGAAAGGCTGATCGGATTTTTTGTGAACACGCTGGTGCTGCGCACAGATTTATCCAACAGACCGTCTGTAGGCGAACTGCTGGAACGAGTGAAAACCCAGGCGTTGGGGGCGCAGCAGCATCAAGACATTCCCTTTGAGCAGGTAGTGGAAACTGTGCAGCCCGAACGCAGCCTGGCCCATGGTCCGTTGTTTCAGGTGATGTTTGCCTGGCAGAACGCTCCCAGGGGCGAACTGGACCTTGCCGGATTGAAGACCATGGGATTGGAAATGGCGTCGCATCGCGTAGCCCGGTTTGATCTCACGGCGTCTTTGTGGGAGTTGGGCGAACGGATTGCAGGTGGCGTGGAATATGCCACTGCGCTGTTCGAGAAAGCAACCATCGAGCGCTACATGGGATATTGGCGCCGCATTCTGGAAGGAATGATCGCGGGCAGCGGGCAAATTGTAGATTCCCTGGAGTTGTTAGCGGAGAGTGAGCGAGACCAGGTTTTATACGAGTGGAACCAGACGCAGGCGGCCTATCCACAGAAGTGCATGCATGAGTTGTTCGAGGACCAGGTAAGGAGAAGCGCGAAAGCCGTAGCGGTGGAGTGTGGAGGGCGAAATTTAACTTACTGCGAGCTGAACCGGAGCGCCAATCAATTAGGTCATTACCTGAGGAAAATGGGAGTGGGACCGGAGGTGCGGGTAGGGCTCTGCATGGAACGCAGCCTGGAGATGGTGATCGGGCTGTTGGGAATTTTAAAGGCGGGCGGAACTTATGTTCCGATGGATCCTGATTATCCCCTGGAACGCCGCAAGTTCATGGCGGAGGATTCAGCGATTGCGGCGCTGGTGACCCGGAGCAGCTTATTGGAGCACATGCCTGGTGCTCCGAAAGTGATTTGCGTAGACAAGGAGCTGGCCGGGATAACGCGTGAAAGTGAAACTGATATTGCGCTTACGCTTCATCCGGAAAATCTTGCGTATGTGATCTACACATCGGGGTCGACAGGCCAGCCACGAGGAGTGGCAATCCAGCACGGTAATGCGAACGTACTGTTGCACTGGGCTCGGGAGGCTTTCTCGGCGGAGGAGTTAGGGTCCGTTCTGGCTTCTACGTCTATTTGTTTTGACCTCTCGGTATTTGAGATTTTTGCTCCGCTCAGTTGGGGCGGAAAAGCAATCGTGGTGCGCAATGCGCTGGACCTGGCGGAGATTGGGGAAGAGCAGGAAATAAAGCTGGTCAACACGGTGCCCTCGGCTATCGCGGAGTTGCTGCGAATCAAAGGCTTGCCCGATTCGATTCGAACTGTGAACCTGGCTGGAGAAGCTCTGCCGCCGAACACTGTGGAGCAACTCTACAAAGAATCAAAAGTAGAGCGGGTTCTCAATCTGTACGGGCCATCGGAGGACACGACCTACTCCACCTACGCATGCTTGAAACCAGGGGAGAAAAATGAAAGGGCGCCGATCGGAAAGCCGGTCAGCAACACGCAAGCTTATGTACTGGATAGAGAACTGCAACCCGTACCTGTGGGCGTGACCGGCGAATTGTTTTTGGGCGGCCAGGGAGTCGCGCGCGGATATTTAAACCGGCCAGAGCTGACCGCGGAAAAATTCGTTCCCAATCCTTTCGTTGAACGTGGGGGAGAGCGGATGTACAGAACCGGGGACCAGGTGAAATGGAGGCAGAACGGAAATCTGGAATTCCTGGGCCGGCCGGATCAGCAGGTGAAGGTGCGCGGTTACCGTATCGAACTGGGAGAGATCGAAGCGGTATTGCAAACACACGAGGGAGTGAGGGCGTGTGCCGTAATCATCCGTGAAGATCAGCCTGCGGAAAAGCGAGTCGTGGCCTATGTAGTTAAGAATGGCGACGTGAAGATGGCAGCGTTAGGGGTGTTCCTCAAACAGCGATTGCCCGGCTACATGATCCCATCCGCTTTTGTGGAGATGGGGCAATTGCCGTTGTCGCCCAACGGCAAGATCGATCGCAAAGCCTTGCCCGCTCCGGAAAGAGAATGGAGTGAAAAGAAGGGCTACGTAGGCCCGCGCAATGGCGAAGAAGAAATATTATGCGGACTGTTTGCGAAAGTGTTGAACCGGGACCGGGTCGGCGTGCATGACGATTTCTTTGCCATGGGCGGACACTCGCTGCTGGCCACCAAGCTGGTAAGCCGAATCCGCGCCACTTTGGGTATAGATGTAGCGCTGCGCAGCCTGTTTGAATCGCCCACCATTGCGAAATTCGCGCCTCAACTGCAAAGCAGCAGGAAATCCCAAGTCTCACTGCAACGCCATCCCAAGGTTGAACGCGCCCCGTTGTCTTATTCCCAGCAGCGGCTATGGTTCATTCATGAGTTGCAAGGCAGCAGCGCGGAATACAACATGCCGGAGGCGCTGCGGTTGCGCGGCAGATTGAATGTGGACGCACTGCGCCGCACAGTTCAGGCCATCGTCGACCGCCATGAGAGTCTGCGCACACATTTTGTAGAAGAGCGGGGAGCGCCGGTGCAGATCATCGCCCCCAGCCTTACTCTTGAAATTCCGATAGACGACCTCAGCGGGCTTTCTGAAGCGGAGCAGCAGCGGCAGGTGATGGCAGCCGTGAACCATGAATGGCGGAAATCATTCGATCTGGCCCATGGCCCAGTGCTGCGAATCAAGCTGCTCAAACTCGCGGAGGAAGACCACATTCTCCTGCGAACATTCCACCACATCGTATCCGATGGATGGTCGCTGGGCGTGTTTATGCGGGAGTTCAGGGACCTGTATAAAGCGTACTCGCAGGGTCGCGAGAATCCATTGCCGGACTTGCCTCTGCAATTTACGGATTTTGCTTTGTGGCAGAGACAGACGGCAAGCGAGGGACTGCTGGATGAAGACCTGCGGTTCTGGAAAGAACACCTGGCTGGAATACCAGAAGAGCTGGAAATTCCCCGGGACAGGCCGCGTCCAGCAAGGCAGACTTACGCTGGCGATGTCTGCGCAATCACTTTACCTGCGGAAAAAGTCGCTGCATTGAAACGATGTGGCCGCTCCACCTTATACATGACGCTGCTCACGGCTTTTGCCGTACAGATGCATCGCTATAGCGGACAAGATGACATCATGGTGGGGTCGCCCATTGCTAACCGCGAGGATGAGCGTCTGGAGGGCCTGATCGGTTTCTTCGCGAACATGCTGGTCATGCGCATGGGAGTGAATCCAAAGGCCGGCTTCGGCGAACTCCTCGAAGAAGTGCGCGATCTGGCGTTGGAGACATACCGGCATCACATTCCGTTTGAATGTCTGGTAGAGGTTCTGCCACTACGCCGCAGCTTAAACCGCACACCCATCTTCCAGGTGGTCTTTGCCCTCCAGAATGCTTCCTCAGGATTGCAGGAGCTTGAGGGACTGAAGATCGAGGAACTGGGAGCAGAAGCCTGGACCGTGCGCTTTGATCTGGAGGTCAACGCCATTGAACGCAATGGGCAACTGGATATCGTCTGGATCTACAACCGGGATTTGTTCGATCGTGGGCGCATAGAGCAAATGGCGCGGCATTACGAGCGATTGCTGGCAGCGGCGGTGCAGGATCCGCAGAAACCTGTCTGTTATCTGGAGATGTTGAACGCCAGCGAGATGCAGCAGTTAAAGATTCAGGCAACGACCCAGCCCCGGAACGCGCCGCAGCCGGCGTCTGCAGGAAATCAGTATGTGGCGCCCCGGAGTCCTGTGGAGCAAATGGTGGCCAGGGTATGGCAGGAGGCGCTGGGGTTGGAACGAGTTGGGCTCGACGACAACTTTTTCGATCTTGGCGGGTATTCGCTATTGGTGGCGCGTGTACGTTTCAACCTGCAGGAAAGACTCCAGAAGCAAATAGCGCTCGTCGATTTCTTCTGCTATCCCACAGTACGCCTGCTCGCCGGGAAGCTGGATGAGCATGAGAGAGTTTCATGACCAGAAAGATTCCCAGAAAGGGTTTTGAATGTCTTCCAGACCAGTTGTAGCGAAAAAAGATCGATTGGAAGAAGAACGGGAACTCCTGCGCCGTTTATTGGAGCGAGAGGGCCTTAGCGCGCCGGGCGCCCAGTCATCCGCTCAAGAGCAGACGTCCATTTCTTCGACAGATGGTTCAGTGACGAGAGCTTCGCTCTTCCCGCTTTCCTATGAGCAGGAGCAGCTATGGTTCCTGGATAGGTTCAATCCCGGCACTGCCTTCTACAACGTGCCTATGACTTTGCGGCTGAAAGGCGGCTTGGATGTCGCCCTGCTGGAACGTAGTCTGCAGGAGGTGGTCCGGCGGCATGAAATCCTGCGGACCTGCTTTGTGACGGACGAACACGGACACCCGATGCAGAAGGTTGTTGGGGAGAGATGCGATGTGCGGCTGCCGGTGATGGATTTGCAGCGACTGGAGCCGGACGCGCGCGAGGAGCAGGCGAAGAAGGTTATTGCGGAGGAGAGTAGTGCGGCATTCGATTTAAACCGGGCGCCCTTATTGCGGGGAGTGTTGGTGCGTATGGATGATAACGACCATGTTTTGAGGCTGACGCTGCACCACAGTATCTGTGATGAGTGGTCGTTGGGAGTATTGATGGAGGAGTTGGAGCAGTTGTATGTGGCGTATGGGAGGGGAGAAGAGTCGCCGCTGCCGGAATTGCAAATGCAATATGGGGAGTATGCGCTGCAGCAGAAGCAAGAACTGGATGAAAAGAAGCTTCAGCAGCAGATGGAGTATTGGAAGGAACAGTTGGAGGGGATGCCGCAGGTGCTGGAGTTGCCGACGGACTATGGGCGGCCGGCACAGATGAGTTTCCGCGGAGGAATGCTTGCGCGAGACCTGCAGGGCGATTTGCTGAAAGGTCTGAATGCAGTGGGAAGAGGAGAAGGGGCCAGCTTATTCATGACCTCGCTGGCTGCGTTCCAGGTGCTGCTGATGAGGTACACCGGT
>QHVI01000122.1 GCA_003223515.1 Candidatus Angelobacter sp. Gp1-AA117 | reverse complement strand
GCAGTGATGTCTACGCTCCCTTACCGAAGTGGAGACGACACGCCCGCCGCCCCTCTTGCTTGGACTTAATCACCTTGCTTAGAAAAGAGATGGTGGAACACCCGGAACTCCTTCGTCCGCTGGGCATTGAGCTTACAGATCGCTCCCTAGCCGCTGCCGCAGCGGCCTAAAAATGTAGAAACTCCAGCGTCCGGCTAAAGCCGGACTAAGGAATCTGTCTTTCCGGTACCCGGCATTCCGCTACGCTCCATGCCGGGCTACTTTCACGCCGTGCCTTCGGCACTAAATGTCATCAGTGCTATGCTTCTGACCTCGTAGTGGGGCCACTGGCCGGTACTACGCGAAACACCTGACCAGTGCTAAGGGTGAATCGCCTGCCGCTAGTGGCAGCTACTGATTGACCCTCTCCTCTCACCGCCCAATACTCATACGACTCCAATGCAAAGCAAGACGAAGCTGCTGTTTTACCTCATCATCAGTGTGGCCGCGCTGTGCCTGTGTGCCGCGCTGCCGGCCATCGCCCAGGGCACAAAGATCAGAATCGAAAAAGACGCTGATGAGGCCGACCGCGATCACCCGGTGGAGCGGCAGCAGTGGTTTCGCCAAGGGCGCACCGTAAAAGGCGCGCCCGCGGCCGATCTGCTGCAACGCGCGTTTACCAGCAAGATGCAGTTGCGCGCCGCCGGCAGAAATCAGGCGAGGGCAGCGGCTATTCCGGCATGGCAGAACCTGGGGCCAAATCCGCTGACCTCCGATCCCACCGGCTTTCAAAGCTACGGCCCGGTCACCGGACGCACTACCAGCATCGCCATCGACCAGAACGACACGTCAGGCAATACCGTTTATATCGGCGGCGCTTACGGGGGAGTGTGGAAGGCAAACAATGCCACAGCCGCGCCGGGTGCTGTCTCCTGGATACCACTCAGCGATGGCCAGCCAACACTGGCCGTGGGCGCTATTGCCCTCAAGCCCGATACTACCGGTGCATCCACCGTTATTCTGGTTGGAACGGGCGAGCCGGATGATTCCAGCGATTCTTACTATGGGCTGGGAATCCTGCGCTCGGAAGATGGCGGCGCAAGCTGGCAGGTGATCGGCTCAGATACTCTCGGCCACGGCTTCAGGGGGCTGGGTTTCTCCAAAATCGCGTTCAATACCAGTGCCGGCAATGCCAACCAGGTTGTGGCCGCAGCTTCCAATATGACCAACGGGCCGCGGCTGGGAGCGACGGGCAATGCGGTTCCCTGGCTGTACTACTCTGCCGATGCCGGGCAGACGTGGACGCTGAGCTTCGTCAGCGACGATGGCGTTCACTCCACGCTTCCCACCTCCGCGTCTGACGTGGTCTTCAATCCTGCCGATGGAAAGTTCTATGCATTGCTTCGCCGCCACGGCATGTACTCCTCTGCCGATGGCGGCAAGACCTGGCAGCGGCTGGCCAACCAGCCCGGTTCCGGCCTCTCTGCCGACGCCTGCCCCTTCTTCATCAATATCAACTGTCCGCTCTTTCGCGGACACATCGCGGTGCAGGCCAATACCGGCGAGTTGTTCGTCGCCTACATGGCATTTGATTCCAATAACAATGAGGCGCTTCAGGGAATCTTCCGCAGCGGCGATGGCGGCGCGAGCTGGTCCGGCGATCTGGGGCAGGCAGGTTATGTAAATTGCGGCGACAGCTCCGGATGCGGCGCCTCGCAATCGGTCTACAACTTCTATCTCACTGCAGTGCCTCACGGTCCAGCGACCGATCTCTACATGGGCGGTATCAACATTTACCGTTGCAGCCTTTCGCCGGGGGCAAGCAGTTGCGCGTGGGCCAACCTCACGCACGTCTATGGCTGCAATCCAGTTGCAGCCGCTGCGCACGTGCATCCTGACCAGCACGGCATGGCGTTCCTCGCGGCTAACCCGCAGCTTATGTATTTCGTGAACGATGGCGGCATTTACCGCAGCACCAATGGCGTAGCGGTGGACGGCACTTGCAATGCCGGCAACGCCAACTCCTGGCAGAACCTGAACGGCAGCATGGGAGCGATGACGGAATTCATCTCCCTGGCCCAGGACCCGGTCGATTCCAGCATCGTTCTGGGCGGCACCCAGGATAACGGCTCCCCGGCATTCAATGCCGGAAGCTGGAGCAGCGTAAACACCGGCGATGGCGGCTACAGCGAGATCGATCCTACCGACCGCAACATCTGGTACACGTCAAACTTTTTCCTGAGCGTGCAGCGCTGCACGCTGGGAACGAATTGCGATACGCCCACCTTCACTGACGTGATCACCAACCAGAAGGCTGCCGGCGATAACAGCTCCTTCTATCCACCCTACATGCTCGATCCGCGCGACTCGCACAAGATCATTGCCGGGACGTGCCGGGTATGGCGCGGCTCTGCCGATGGCAGCGGCTGGCCGGGCGCCAACGCGCTCAGCCTGAACTGGAGCGAGAACTCCAACGCGCCGTGTTCTGCCGGTGACACGATGATCTCCGCGCTGGCGGCGGGCGGCCCGGCTGCTCCCAGCGGAGCATCGTCTGTCATCTATGCCGGACGCGCCGATGGCAGCCTGTATGTGAGCACCGCCGCCGAGAGCGGCCCGGCCGGCTTCGTAAACCGCACGGCTACGCTCGTCTCCAGCGGATACAAGATCAGCAGCATTGCCGTGGATGGAAGCGATCCCAGCGGAAACACCGCTGTGACTACGGTGATGGGTTTTGGCGTGGGGCACGTGTGGCGCACCACCAATGCCGGCCAGAGCTGGTCCAACATCAGCGGCAACCTGCCCGATGCTCCCGCCGATTCAGTGCTGGTGGATAGCGCCGATGCCAGCCATATTTTTGCGGGTACGGACGTGGGCATCTTCGAGACCCACAACACCGGCGCAACGTGGAACGAAGCAGGAGCGGGCCTGCCCAACATTCCCACCCCCCACCTGCTGCTGTTCGACGGACCGGGAACCAGAAGGCTGCGGGCCTCCACCTACGGACGCGGTATCTGGGAGCTGTCGCTTCCGGCGGTTCCGTTCTTCTCGTTGCAGATGGCGCCGGGCGCAAGCTCCTCAGCTTCTGTAACCGCAGGACAATCTGCCACCTATAACCTGGGGCTGAGTTCCATCAATGGATTTAGCGGAACGATTTCTTTGAGTTGTGCCGCAGCGTCCGCAGGCGAAACCTGCCTGATCACTCCAGCGACTACCTTTCTCAGTAATGCTTCAGCTACCGTGCCGCTCACAGTCACGGTTTCCACGAGTGCGCATGCGGCAGCCCTCAAAGGCTGGCCCGTTGTTTTTGCAGCCCTGTTTGCCGGTGTGCTGGTTAGCGCCGCCAGGAAATCCAAGGCGATTGTGATGATGCTCACGCTCTTCGTAGTTGCCGGAATTACGGCGTGTGGCGGCGGAGGCGGTAGCCCAACCAGCAAAAAGTTCCAGCCGGACACTCCCAGCCTGCCTGCATCAACGGTGATCGTGACTGCGACGAGTGGAAATGTGACGCGCAGTGTGTCGTTGAATTTGACGATACAGTAAAAACAAGTATTGAGTACTACGAGAAACTTTATAGAGCGCAGCCGCCCTCGGCCAATGTCACTTACTTTGCACATTCGAGCATGAATTTAAGAGAATTTTCGCATGGGCGGGCGGCAGCGGGGCAGATTCCTCCGCCCTACTCACGCGCTGAAGAAAACGCGCGTGAGCTTAACGGGCGTTCGGAATGACATCTCTCATGGGGATACAGCATGGTGTCCCTTAAGTAAGTGACATTAGCCGCCCTCGGCTGCGAGGGTAGACCCTTCATTAACATTTACTTTTTCGCGAAAAGCTCCTGTAACTTCGCGGCCAGTACGCGAATGGTGAAGGGTTTCTGCAGCAGGGCGACACCAGAATCGCTCACATCAAAAGGTTCAAGAATGGTTTCAGAGTAGCCGGAGATGTACATCACCTTCATCTCCGGACGGGTTGCGCGAATCTTGCGCGCCAGTTCCGGGCCGGACATCTGCGGCATCATCACGTCGGTCAGCAATAGGTCAATCGTGCCTTCATGAGCTGCGGCGCTGGCCAGCGCGTCGCGGCCATTGGTGGCGGTAAGCATGTGATAACCCAATCCGGCCAGGCAATCACCGACCACGATGCGCAATGAATCTTCGTCTTCGACGAAAAGGATCGTCTTTCTGCCGCTCTCGAAGCTCGAAAGCGGCTGGTCTGTTCGTGGTTCTTCGGGCACAAAATCTCCATTAGACGCGCCGTGGCTGTCGCCTATTATAGATGGCACTTTTGCGGCCAATCTGTCGATAAAGCAGCTCTTCTGGGAAACAGAGATGCTGTTCCAAATCGGGAATGAGATTAGATTAAAAAGATTTCAAGAAACTGGCTTTGGAAAGAGTATTGTCCCTTACTCTTCTTGATTTGCTTAGAACATCTTGAAACTGCCGCATTGAAGAGCTGTTTCGCCGCATCCCGCTAGTATTTGTAGAATCCTCTTCCGCTCTTGCGGCCCAGCCAGCCTCCATCCACCATTTTGATCAGTAATGGACAAGGACGATATTTGGGATCGCCGAGACCGCTTTGCAGCACGCGCATGATGTCGAGGCAGACATCGAGGCCGATAAAATCGGCCAGCGCCAGCGGGCCCAGCGGATGCGCCATTCCCAGTTTGAAAACTTCATCGACGGCTTCGGCAGTGGCGACTCCTTCCATCACGGCATAGATAGCTTCGTTGATCAGTGGCATGAGCACGCGATTGGAGACGAAGCCCGGCGCATCGTTGACCTCCACCGGGGTCTTCTCCAGTCTTTCTGCGAGAGCTTTGGTAGTGGCATAGGTTTCGTCCGAAGTAGCGATGCCGCGAATCACCTCGACCAGCTTCATCATGGGTACCGGATTGAAGAAATGCATGCCAATGACTTTGTCAGGACGTTTGGTGTTGGCTGAAATCCTGGTAATGGAGATGGAAGAGGTATTCGAAGAGAGAATCACCTCGGGGCGGCAAATCTGGTCAAGCTGGCGAAACAACTCCTGCTTGATTTCATACCTTTCGAAGGCCGCCTCCACGATGAAGTCACACCTGGCCAGTTCCTTGCGGTCGAGAACGGGAGTGATGCGCTTCAGCGCAGCATCGCGGTCCTGAGCGGTCAGCTTGTTCTTGGAGACTTCACGCTCCATGTTCTTTCCGATGGCTTGCAGACCGCGGTCGAGCGCCGCCTGCTGTGCCTCCACCAGCACCACGTTATAGCCTGACTTGGCAAACACATGGGCAATGCCGTTGCCCATGGTGCCTGCGCCGATTACGCCGACTGTCTTGATATCCATGAAAAGGCCTCGTTTCGAAAACGAAAAAGTCTATCAGAAAAGAAGCACTCAGCCCCTGAACATTCCCATACCGTGATTGAAACGCGCCGGTTCTGGTACATTCGCTGCATGGCAAAACCTGTTCCCATTGGCGTTCGCGGTGAAAGTGAGCAGAAGGTGGAATTTGAGCATACGCTCACCTACCACAACAAGGCGCTGCCGCCGGTGTACTCCACGCCACACATGATCGCCCTGATGGAGTTCGCGGCGTTCAACGCGCTGCAGCCGTTTGCCGATGAGGACGAGGTCAGCGTGGGTACCGCGATTAACATCGAGCATCGCGCGCCTACAGGCATTGGCGCCCTGGTGAAAGCAGAAGCAGTGCTGGAATCGGTGACCAAGCGCTTCCATGTCTTCCGCGTGACTGCACATAACGGTTTAGAGGAGATCGGACGAGGAACGGTGACACGGGCGTTCATCAATCTGAAGAAATTTGCCGGGCGGCACAGTAAAAGCAGCAACTGAATGGGATCGGGTGATCTGAAGCAAAAATCTCACCACTAATCCACGGCAAGCGGGACAGGTTGACGCAGATACCACTTACCAAATTACCCATTTACCCGCTTTCTTGATGACCTGATGACCAGAGTACCCGATCTTCCGATTACCCTTGAATTCTGCTGTCCTTCCAGAGTAAATTCTCATTCATCCTTCCCCCGGTATGCTCCATTCCCTGGAGGTAATTGCGTATGGCTACACCCGGAGTTGGGGCCGCCGCACAACCCACACCTGCAATCAGCGCTGCCATTTTCCAGCAGGATTGTTTCTCTGCACGGCAGAAAATCTTCACCTTAGCTCCCAAATTTTACTTCTATGACGTGCAGGGAAACGCGCTGGCTTTCCTGCGCAAGAAGGTCTTCACGCTGAAGGATGAAATCCGGGTGTTCACGGACGAGACCCAGTCCATGGAGTTGCTGCATATCAAAGCCCGCAAGATCATCGACTGGGGCACAGCCTTTGACGTGACCGATTCCATCAACCACCAGAGAGTGGGAGCTCTGAAGCGCAAAGGATGGAAGTCAATCATGCGCAAAGAATGGATCATCATGGACGCCAACGACCAGGAGATTGGCAGAATCCAGGAGGACTCTCTATTCCTGGCCATGGTCCGCCGTTTTTTCACCAACCTGATTCCACAGAGCTACACCTTCGACATCGGCGGACAGCATATCGGGACGGCCAAGCAGAACTGGAATTTCTTCGTGCCCAGGATGAAGGTGGACTTCACCGGCGACCCGGCGCGGCGCCTGGACCGGCGTCTGGCTGCCGCAGCGATTGTGCTGCTGATGGCAGTGGAAGGACGTCAGCAGCAGTTTGACTGACCTTCTTCTGGATGACCGAGAGATCCCGCAGCAGCTTGAGATATTTCCGATCTTACTCAAACCCGGCCAGGGTGGCAGACCTCCGGGCGCCGCATCCTTATCTGCCTACTTGCTTTGAGCGCGCTGGAACGTGAGCGGCAATGCCCCGCCCTGCTTCCATTGGCCGGCTATCTCGGAGCCGGAGGCATTCATTTTGCCTTCGTACGTTGCACCTATGGCGGCCAACTCCAGCTTTACAGAATCGCCCTTCTGCTCCACGAGGCTGATGGGAATATCGTTTGCACCTTGATCAACACTGTCGAGGGTGCCACTTAGCTTGCCATCAGCGCTCTTTTTGACTTTGAGCACGAGGTGCAGCTTTTGTCCCTGCACGTCGAGCGCACCGTTCCATACGCCCTCAAGACTCATGGCGGATTTGGCGGGCGCGGCCACGGTTGACGGGTGGTTGGGCTGCTGAAGTACAGCGGCCTGAGCAGAGATACCCAGTAGGAAGATCAGAAGGGTGCTTAACAGTTGTTTCATCATTTGCATCGCCTTTTCTGAGATGTTAAGAAGATTCTGCGGCAGGAACCGTATTGCTGTCCAATTATAAAAGACAGCCGTTGGCTTTTAGCTCTTAGCTCTTGGCTTTTAGCTTTGTGGCGAGGTTGAGTTTATCGTGAGAGACAGGCATTAGTCCTGCAGACAGGTGTGTTTTGCCTGGCTTATGGTGGTTGCAGTAAGCTGCCTGCGAGTTGGTCATGGATGAAGAGCTTCGCGGTTTCGACTTGATCGAGGAAATCCGGGCACGCACGCCGGCGCGCGTGCTGGTGGAACGCGCTGGCGCAGCTTACCGCACGCGCACACAACTGGAGTTGCGGCAGGCACATGCGGCGGCGCGTGATGCCGTCCGCGCCGAGTTCGACCTGGAGCATGAGTTCGCTTCCGAGTTTGTGAGGCAATGGGAGCTGTTTGAGGTTTCTACCCAGGCGAAAACCAAAGACGAGTATCTGCTGCGTCCTGATATGGGCCGGCGCTTGAATGAAACGGCACGCAGGCAGATACAGGCGCGATGTCCGGAAGACGTAGATTTGCAGATAGTGATCGGCGATGGGCTTTCAGTGACTGCCGTAGCAACGCAGGTTCCGCCGCTTCTGCCGCTGATGATTGAGCAGGCACGGCAGCGAGGCTGGAAAACCGGACAGCCGTTTGTGGTGCACTATTGCCGTGTAGGCGTGATGAATGAGATCGGCGAACTGCTGCGGCCAAAGGTCGTGGTGCTGCTGATTGGCGAACGTCCGGGGCTGGCGACGGCCGAAAGCCTCTCAGCCTATATGGCGTTCCGGCCACGCAGCGGGCACACAGACGCGAACCGCAATCTCATCTCGAACATTCACGCCCGCGGGATTTCTGTTGAATCGGCAGCGGCGAGGATTGTGAACCTGGCGGCAGAGATGATGAGGGTGGAGTTGAGCGGGGTTGAGGTCAAGGAGCAGATCGGGAAATTAGTAAATGAGTAATTTGGTAAATGGGTAAATGAATCCAGGTACATCTACTACGGCTAAGTGTTGACTTCTTATTGAATCTTTGTCCCCAGCTTGGCTTCCAGTCTTGACCGCACCATCTTGTAAAACGTCCAAACGTTGTCGCCATCACCTTCGCTGAGCCGGCGGTGAATCTTCAGGGATGGAAAAAGCTTATTGTCGCTCACGTTGAGCGTAAGCGTGGCGAACTGCTTGCCGGGATACGTTTCTATGCTCCACTCACCGCCAAACCTGCGGCGCACGACCTCGCCAAAATAAGAGCCCCACATCTTGCACATCTCGCTCAGGTCATCGGATGACGGTTTGCTGGCGGGCATTTCACGCGCAAGCTGCGCCAGGATGGTTTCCACTTCCATGAGCGAATTCTCGCTGTAGTCGAGTTCAGCCTTGAATTCGCGAGCGATGGCGATGGCCTGCTCGGCGTAGGCTTGGACCATCTCAGCGACGCTGGAGTGGGATTGCATGGGTACCACCATATCACGGCTAAGCAGCCGGCAAAGTTGGACTACAATTTACGAATGACCGAAGCTGAAATCCGCTTGCTGCTGCGCGTGACCGCACGGATCTCGTTTGTCTTCTTCATGGGCGCGTTTGCCGGAAATGCTTTGCTGACGCTTTGGCCTGCGGACCTGAGCCGCAAAATCGCAGAAAAGCAAAGGGATTTCCTGGCAGGATTGGCAATATCTCATACCGCGCATCTGGGCGGGATCCTCGCCTTATTGATGACGCTCGGGTGGGCGCATGCTTCCAAGTCAACGCTCTACGGAGGTGGATTGGTTTTTCTGCTGCTGTATGGGCTGGTGCTTTCAACCTTCGTGCGCTTGCCGTTTATCGGCTCTCCCGGATTTCAGACGTTTTCCTACTGGGCAATCTGGATGGTCTTTGCAGCGGGATTCATTCCGCGGATTGATCGAGGAGGGCTTATCTACACCATTTTGGGGATTGCGGCGATTGCTGCTCCGGCACTGCGAATTGCGGCGTATACGAGAAAGGACAGACGGAAAGCTGTTGCTGTGTAATCTGCAAAGGTTATACCGTCGCGAGAATTTCCCGGGCTGCACGATGGCCGCTGGAGATCGCGCCATGGACTGTGCCATTGTGGCCATTAGGATCAGTGGCTTCTCCGGCGAAGAAGAGAGTATCGGCAACCGGGGCAGCTAGTTCTTGTGGGGCATTGCTCCCACCAGCTACCGCGTAACTATAAGCCCCCTGCGAAAAAGGGTCGGCCTGCCAGTCATGGGTAAAGCCTGCCTTGAAGTGTTGCCGCAGTTCAGCGTGATGGATTCCGAGGATTCTCTCCAGGGATTGCAAGGCACATTCGATGATCTGATTGTGGTCAAGGCCGGAAAGTTTGCGCGCATAGCTTCCAGCAGCCCATCCGGTGAGTATGGGAAAAGGCAACGGATGGCTCGCCCACCAGGTGGGAAACTGTTCATCGTCAGTAAACATGAAGCTGAGGTCTTTCAATCGGCCTTCCCAGAACTTCGCGCCGAAGCAGAGGATCACACGAACCACTGGCCCCATCTCCAGATACGCAAGCGCCTTTTGTTTGTGCGGGAGTTCAGGAGAGAAGCGAATGGTACCTGATTTCAGCAGAGCAATGGGAACAGTGATGAGGACTCGCGGGCTTTCAAATTCGCCGGCATTTGTCTTGACAATTATGCTGCCGGAAGTCCAGCGAACCTCTTCGACAACGGTGTTCAAACGCAGTTCGCAATTTTCTTTCGGCAATTGACCGGCGATGAACTGTACCAGAGTGTCATAGCCGGTAACGGTGCGGTATTGCCGGTCGCCTTGGATTTCTTCTTCGGCCTGGTTGCTCCTGACCAGCCAGTGCACGCTGACTCTTTGCGGGTCGGCAGCGTGGAATCCTTCGATGAACCGCAAGGCATGATCTTTGGCTTCTTCGCCGGCATCGACAGTTTCAAGGTATTGCTGAAAAGATTGGTCTGGCTGCTTGTCAGCCATTGCGCCGAAGACCTCGCCGAATTCAGGCATCATGCCATCGGCGCGAGCCCATGTTCCACGCTCGTGATACCAGGATATACCTTCCAGTTCAGCAAGAGGCATCTTTGCTTCCTGAAGCAGATGCCACAGATCGGGAGGCCGTCCATGCACGAACTCGGCTCCAAGCTCTACAGGAAATTCAGGAGTGTGATGGGTCAGAATGCGTCCGCCAATACGATCGCGGGCTTCGAGAAGCGTGACCTTCAGGCCCATGAGACACAGATCACGCGCAGCGGTGAGGCCGGCAATTCCAGCACCAACGATCAGCACGTCTGGCTTTCGGTTCATAAGCTCGCGGTAGTCAGGCTGGGCTTTTCAGATGTGGGCAGGGGCATAGGATAAACGCCGAGCGAGCGGGCTGCGCCAACATCGACGGTCAGCACTTCGGCGGCCGGAGTTTTCTTCATCCATGCGTAGGCGCGGGCGATTGCCTGGTTGAAGGAACCCGCAGGCAGAACCGTCAAATCCAGATAGAGAATCTGCGGCGAGTCTTTGGCGAGGCGCACACCGGTAAATGCGTGTCCGGGAACAATGATGATCACGGGCTGCAGACCGATGTTTTCCATGGCCGAAGCGAAGGCCACACTGACATCAATGCAATTGGCATTACTCAACTCAAGGGTCTCGCGGGGAAGACGCACGCGCTGGGTCTCGCCGGGGAAATTGCCAAAGGTATAGATACTGCTCACGTAACTGATGTGCGACTGCTTCAGCGCGGAAAAAACTGCTACGGCCTGGGCACGCACCTGCTCAGTGAGATTGCCGCGCGGGAGCAGGTTGTAGCCGCGCAGGCGTCCGCCGGGTATTATACGCTCGGCTCGCGAGACCAGTTGCAGCACGGCTTCATCATGGGGAGTGACCCAGCGGGCCAGAAGCTGAGCGTTAGCGAACTTGCGTCCCCAGTAAAGATCGGAGGCGCTGTGCAGGAAGACTTGGCGCTGCTGGGCGAATACGTGTCCGGTAGCCGCATCCTGAGCTTCCACAACCAGCATGGCCTGACGAATCTCAGAATTCTGGTAGGCCTGGGGCAAGAGTTCCGGTTCCAAACGCAGTGAACGTGTGCCGCGTGGCGGAACGACGATGCTCTGGCGCAGCTCACTGCTCCATCCGCGTACCTGGGCGGTGATGATCTGCAAGACCGGACGCGAGGATGTATTGGCGATACTCAACAGCGCTACCGGCCAGTAATCAGCCGCCTTGCTGCCGTAGAGCGCAGGAAAGATTTCTCCCCGCCCGGGAAGATCAAGCTGATATTCCACCTGCAAGGGCGAGACCGGCTCGGTAGTCACGCGCATGCTTGCCGGTAATTCAGGTTCTGGAATAGGCCGGAGGGCAAGCTTGTTGAAAAACATCCAGCTCCCGGCCAGAGCCCCACCCAGACAGAGAGTTGTGATGAAAAACACTACGGCAAAGACACGGGCGGCCCGGTCTGAGATTCTGGATGGCATCTCCTAAGTTGGGTGAAGAATTCTGGTTGAAGGTTGGCCAAGAGATAATCCTCGCGATTATAGATCCCTCGCTACGCTCGGGATTCAAGACTAATGGGCAGCTACCGGCACTTTTGCGTCTACGAATGCGACGGCTTCCTCTAACAACTCTTGCACCAACTCGGGTGATGAGGCTTCGGAGTAGAGGCGCATGAGTGGCTCGGTGCCGGAGGAGCGCAGCAGCAACCAGGCGCCCGCGCCGTTGCCATTGGTGGGCGCGTCGAGGAAGAGCTTGATGCCGTCGAGGTTTTCCTTGCTCAGGATGCGGTAGCGTCCGAGGGTTTGAAACTCTTTGCCGGTGGCGCGGGCAATGGCAGATTCCTTGATCTCATTGGGCACGTGCAGATCACGGCGTGCATAGTAGTGTGGCCCGTATTCTTTCTGCAGGTAGGCCACAAGCTGGCCGAGGCTCTTGCCTTCATCGGCCATGATTTGAGCCAGCAACAGCGAATTGAGGATGCCGTCACGCTCCGGGAGGTGGCGCTGAATACCGATGCCTCCGGATTCTTCTCCACCAATGAGAATCTGGCGCTCAAGCATGAGATCGCAGATGAATTTGAAGCCGATGCCACACTCCAGCAGCTTGCGGTTATGCCGGGCGGCGATACGGTCGAGCATGCGCGTGGTATTGAAGGCGCGCACGACATCGCCGGGCCAGTCACGATGGGTAAGCAGCCACTCGAGGATGATCGAGTAAATCTTGTGCGAATCGACGAAACTGCCGTCTTCGGCTACAGCGCCGATGCGGTCGGCATCGCCGTCAGTCACCAGCCCCGCGTGACATTTTTCCCTGACCACCGTCTCCTGCAGCATGCGCACATGCGGCTCAATGGGTTCAGGGTTGATGCCGGGAAAGAGCGGGTTGACCTCGGCGCGAATCTGCACATGCTCGATGCCGCGCTGCTTGAAGATGCCGGAAAGCACATTGCGTCCTGCGCCATACATGCAGTCGATAGCAAACTTGAATTTGGCTTTGGCGATTTTATCGAGATCGACAAAGCGGGAGACGGCCTCAATGTAAGGAGGCTTGAAATCCACTTCTTCAATATCTGCAGGAGAGCCTTTGGGCATCGCTCCGGCGCGGACTTCGTCCTCGATTTGCCTGATGATTCCCGGCGTGGCCGAGCCGCCATAAGTGGCCTTGAACTTTACACCATTCCAGCTCCAGGGATTGTGGCTGGAGGTGATCATCACGCCGCCTGCCGTGCCCAGATTTTTCACTGCGTAGGAAAGCGCCGGAGTGGGTGTGTAGTCGTTGGCGAGCTTGACCGGGATTCCAGCCAGCGCAATCATTTCTGCCGCAGCTTCAGCAAAGCGGCGGGAGCCGAAACGGGTGTCATAGCCGACGACGATACCGCGTTTGGGATTTTCTTTCTTGAGGACGTAAGAGGCAATAGCGCCGGCTACGCGGCGAACATTTGCGAAAGTGTAGTCGTCGGCGATTACGCCTCGCCAACCGTCAGTCCCAAACTTAATTTCATCGGCCATGTTGCCTCTTGTGTCTGCAAACAACAGCAGGGCTAAAAGCCCTAAGGATCTTTTTAAATTTCGGCACGACTAAATAAAGTGATGCCCCGTTACCGGTCTCGCACCTGAATCGAACTGTCAAACCAAATCCGTCATCTTCTTGTCATTCAGATATTTTACGACTTTGCCTACGTCCTGAGACTGCTCGCGGGTGGTGATGAGAATTGCATCATCGGTCTCCACCACGACGAGGTTGTGCACGCCGACGGCGGCCACAAATTTGTTTTTCGCATAAATGTAATTGCCGGTGGCGTTGACCGCATAGACATCTTTGCCTTCCACCACATTGCGTCCGTTGGTACCGGGAAGTGCCGCAGCATGGTGTTCATAGAGCGCGGCCCATGATCCCAGATCGTTCCAGCCGAAATCCGCAGGAAGGCAATAAAGGTTCGACGAGTGCTCGCCCTTGGCCGAGCGCGGCTCCAGCACGGCATAATCGATGCTGATGTTTTCGCACTTGGGATAAAGCTGCCCGAGCTTCTTTTCGAAATCGCGGGTACCCCAGGCGGCCGCAATCGTCTCGAGATAGGGCGTGGTCTCTGAAAGATGCTCACGCAATGCGCGGGTGAGGGTGCGCGCACTCCAGACAAATATGCCGCTGTTCCAATAGTAATTGCCCGCAGTCACGAATTCTTCGGCGCGCTGCTGGTTAGGCTTCTCGGTGAAGCGTCTTACCCGGAATAGCTCCTGGTCGAGCTTGTCGCCGGTCTCAATGTAACCATAGCCGGTCTCAGCGCGACTGGGACGCACGCCCATCACCACGATGTTTTCGCCTCTGCCTGCAATCTCAATCGCGCGCTGCAGCACCTTGCGGAATTTTTTTTCGTCGGCAATCACATGGTCTGCAGGAAACATGCCGATGATGGATGCAGGGTCAATTCTCTCAAGGATGAAGGCTGCCAGGCCGATCGCGGGAGCGGTGTTACGCGGCTCCGGCTCAATGACCATCTGTTTAGGAGGAATGCTGGGAAGCTGGCGCTGAATCTCGTCGCCAACAAATTCGTTGGTGATGATCCAGAAGTCCTTCTCATGGGAAACCGGGGCAAGGCGTTCCACGGTTTTCTGGATCATGGTCTGTTTGCCGTCAAGGGCCAGAACCTGCTTGGCGCGCCTGCGGCGGCTGCGCGGCCAGAAACGTGTTCCACTGCCTCCGGCTAGTATGACCGGATAAAATGCGCTTTTCATAATCAGCTTAAAGCAGACCGGCATTCATCAGGAGGACATAGCAGCAGGGGCTAAAGCCCAAGACTCGGTTGAATTTTTCGGCACGACTAAAGTCATGCCCTGTTACTTGTCTCGCTCCTGAACGGTCCATGCGAAATCTGAAAAATACTTTAGTTCATCAGTGGTGGAGACTTATCTTGCTACCCCGGCAGTGACTTCCAGCAGCGTGGTTTTCGGGTGCTCTACCTGTTCTACTGGCAATGATGAACACAAGAATTCTAATTCCCACTGGGGCTTGAGTGTAAACCTATCTACACAGGCGGGGACCACTACGACTTCTCCGGAGTTGAAACTCACCGGCTCGGTGCCTTCCGCCATCATCACCCCGCTGCCCCTGGTCGCCACAAGGCACCACACACTGCGTTTGGCATGACCGGGACGGCGAAACTCCCATGTTTTTGACAAACTGAATTTATCCACGATAAAGCAGGGTGACGTCACGAGGTTGACCTGACTCTTGCCACTCTCTGAATGGACAGGCTGTTTCTCTACTTTTCCTGCGTGGGTCTGCTCTTTGGTGGCCTGCAAGCCCTCATGAATGTGGAGTTCGCGGGGACGCCCGTAGTCATAGAGGCGATATGTGGTATCAGAGTTTTGCTGCGTCTCCACGATCACCGCGCCCGGCCCGATAGCGTGAACCGTTCCAGCATCGACATAAATCAGGTCGCCTGCGCGCACATCAATCCAGTTCAACAACTGCTCCAGGCGGGTCTCGCGGATGGCGCGCTCGACTTCAATTTTGGTGGTGCCGGGCTTCAGGCCCAGACCAATCTGTGATCCGGGTTCGGCATGCAGGACATACCAGCATTCCGTTTTGCCGCAGGGCTGCCCTGCGCGGGCCGCATCTTCATCGTCAGGGTGCACCTGCACGGAAAGCTTGTCCTGGGGAAAGAGGAACTTGATCAGCAGGGGAAAGCGGGTCTGGTGCGGCGCGGATTCACCGATGAGCGTTGCACCGAAGTCGTGGCTCAACTCAGCCAGGGAGGCACCCTGCAGGGGGCCATTGGCAACTCTGCAACTCTCTCCGGTCAGCCAGACTTCTCCAATGGGTTTTCCGGTGATCTCGCGCGAATAGATGGGGGCCAGGCTGCGGGCGCCCCAGACGCGTTCGTAGAACTCCGGATGTAACCGTAATGGATAAAGGTCAGACATGCCGCGAATTAAATAGAATTGCTCTTTTTTAGAGTCTCAGAACGGTAGGAGCGTTGTCCAGCAGCAGCTTGGAAGCGTGTAAAGACAATGTAAAGAACAATTTGCGGCGAATGAACCGCAAAGGCTGCCAAGCGCCAAGGTGGCAAAGCTATAGCTTGGCGAACCAGTCCTTCATGCGCTCCAGTCCACGCTTGATCTCTGCGGAGGACGTGGCGTAGGACAGGCGAATGTGCTCTTGGGTGCCGAAGGCCTCGCCGGGAACCGTGACCACGTGGGCCTCGTGCAGCAGGCGCTTGGCGATATCAGCCGCCGAACGGATGCCGTTGCGGCCAAAATAACTCGAAATATTGGGATAGACGTAGAAAGCGCCTTCAGGACGAACACAGGTCACGCCGGGAATCTGCGCCAACTCCGCCAGAATCTGGTCGCGCAACTGGATGTACCCGGCCTTCATCCCTGCAACGCATTGCTGCGGTCCCTCTACGGCAGCGACGGCAGCTTTCTGGATCATGTGGGCGGTGCTGGAGGTGTTCTGGCTCTGTAATTTCGACATAGTGCTGATGATCGGCGCGGGTGCAAGAGCATAGCCAAGCCGCCATCCGGTCATGGCGTAGGTCTTTGACAGGGAGCCTACGATCACCATGTGCTCACGCGCCTGAAGCACTGAAGCCGCGGAGAAGCTGTGTCCGGTGTAGTTCAGGTAAACGTAGCATTCATCGGCAATCACATAGATGCCGCGCTTGTGGGCCATCATCAAAATGGCAGTGAACTCTTCAGGATCAAGCACCGCACCACTGGGATTGTTGGGGCTGTTGATGATGATGGCGCGGGTGCGCGGGCTGACGTTCTGCTCGATCATCTCGGCGGTGAGCTGAAAGCCGTTTTCCTCGCTGGTTTCCACGTAGACGCAGCGTCCGCCAGCGTATTCAATGATGTCTTTGAAAGAAACCCAGTAGGGAACGGGCAGAATCACTTCATCGCCATGATCCACCAGCACCTGGATAGCGTTAAACAGGGCGAGTTTTCCTCCAGTGGAGACGATGGCTTCTTCGGGCCTGTAGTTGGAGCCGAAATCCGCCGCATGGCGCTTTACGATGGCGGAGCGCAATTCAGGGATGCCGGAAACAGGCGTGTACTTGGTGAAATCCTGCTGAATGGCAGCGATGGCTGCGTCCTTGATGTGCTGAGGCGTGGAGAAGTGCGGCTCTCCGGCGCCGAACTCCACCATGTCTGCACCAGCCGCCTTAAGCTTACTGGCTTCAGCAACCACTGCCATGGTGGCGGAGATTTCGATGCGGTTTACACGATCGCTGAATTGCTTGATTGCGGGGGTAGTGGCCATGATGCTCCTCACTTCGATTCTAATGGCAGTTCAGTAAATTTCTCACGAAGTTTTTGTTCAACCAACTCAGGCACGAGTCCGCGCACCGAGCCGCCGAGGCGGAAGATTTCTTTTACCAGGCGGGAGCTGAGATAGGAATAGGCTTCCGCGGGCATCATAAATACGGTTTCCAGTTGCGGCTGCAGCTTGCGGTTCATTAAGGCCATCTGCAATTCGTATTCATAATCGCTGATAGCGCGGATGCCACGCAGCACGGCTTTGGCGTTCTTTTTCATGGCGTAGTCCACCAGCAGGCCTTCAAAGATTTCCACGCGAACATTGGGAAAGGAGCTGACCATCTGCTCGAGCATGGCGCGCCGCTCGGAGAAGGTGAACAGCGGGTCTTTTTCAGGATTGCGCAGGATAGCCACAATCAGTTCCTCAAAGATCTTGCTGCCACGCTCGATCAGGTCAAGATGCCCGTTGGTGAGCGGGTCAAAGGAACCGGGATAGATGGCTCGCACGACGTTCACAGTGATGTTCCTGGTTGCTAATGGGTGATTCTATGCTGGATAGCGGGAAAGGGGCAATTGTGGAAAAGCAGCCCTTAGCCATTCGTACTTAGTTGTTGACGAATCTTTGTTCGACGGCGATTTTGTCCTGATCTAACAGCAAGTCAGGCAGTGACCTTGGTTGCGGTGATACCAGCATCGATGCTTTTCTGCATGGCGGCGCGCATCGCCGGGGCCTCTCTGTGCAGTGCTTCGGCGGCGCGGGCACGATCTCCATCAAGGTAGATCAGGTTTTGGGTCGCGAGTTGCTGCGCCAGTTCGATCATCTTTTCGCCTGGCTGGTTCACGTACTGACAATCGTAAGGATGAGCAATCTCCACGGGTGACTGCATTCCCAGCCAGAAGACACGCCGCTTGATGAGTTCGCGGACGGACTGCTCGGACTGAGTGGGAAATTGGACCTTCTTCGCCAGGAAACGGCGACTTCGGCGTGGAGCTTTTCCGGGCTTTCAAAAAGATCGACGCGCCCATGGAGGATGAACCAGTCTGCACCGGAGGTGGACTGATGAAATGGCCATTTGAGCTCGGTGATCTCGATGGGAACGCCGGAGAGTGTGACAAAACGCAAAGCGCTGCTCATGACAGGAAAATTTTACCCCAGAGAACGCGGAGCGCGCAGAGAAACCAAATCTTGCCGCTGATGACGCTGATCAACGCAGATGCACGCTGACCAAGAAGAGCTACATCAGGAATTCTCTGGCCTTGCGGGTGATGGGGTGCTGCAGTTCTTCCATTTCGTTCTTCACCTGGTTCAAGCCATAGACCAGTTTTTCGAAGTCCTGGGACATGCGGAGGAAGAGCGGCGCTACTTTGGCGTATTCGAAATGCTCGAACTTCGAAACGATGAAGTAGCTCTCCTTTCCGGCACGAACGAAGTCTACAAAATTTTCCAGGCGGGCGCGGCGCAGACGGCGATGGTTGATGCTCTCAGGGAACATCCCGGAAAAGAAAAGCGAATAGTCGCCGATATGCTTGCGCACCTGGCGCTCGTAGTCGAAGGAAGGAGCGGGGCCAAAGACGGGGTCGGCTTCCAGCAGCATCTCCCCAAGATCGCTGAGTGGGCGTCCACCGGCATTCCTGATTTTGTGCAGAGTTTCGGTCTCGCAGAACTCAGTGAGAAGGTTGGACACATAGCAGTGGACTTCAGAACTGCGTATGCCCACCTCGCTATAGTTGCGCTCTATAACTTCCTGAAAAAAATGCCGTAATGGGTTCGACTCAGAAATCATTCGTTGCCAGCCCTTTCATTCGCAGAATGCTGCCAGAGCCGGAACAGCAGCCCGGCCAGAAGATCAGCAATCAGGGAACGCTGTTTATTTGAGTCGAAGTATGCGCAGCTTGGTTTTCCGATTGCAAGTAAATAGTTGGATACTGGCGCATTTTGGCAGCCAGGCGGGGCGACTGCTAAAAACGAAAGCAGGCAACCTGTTGAGAAGTACTTCGTGTTGTGCCGCCCCTCCGGGGCTCAGGTCTGCGGTTTTATGGTTACCCACGTCTTCCGGCGTGGCCCAATGATTACGCGCCTCCGGCGCCCGGCCTGTCGTGACACCTGGAATTTTTCCACTCGCAAATTGAGTGAATGATCCGGAGCTGGTTAGCTGCTTTCTGTTGAATGGATTGCTATAGAAACTTCAGCAGAGATTACTGAAGGTCAAGAACTGAGGAGTCTCTTCACGATCTCGCTGACGGTCTTACCTTCAACGCGCGCGCCTGAGGCCTGCAGCTTGGCCATGACACTTTTAATCACTGTTCCCATATCTTTCATCGTCGGTGAACCCATCTCGGCGATGGTGGCTTTTACGGTGGCGGTGATCTCTTCTTCACCGAGAGCTTTGGGCAAATACGCTTCGATGATCGCAATCTCTGCAGCTTCTTTATCGGCGAGTTCCTGGCGGCCGCCTTTCTGGAATTGTTCAATGGAGTCGCGGCGCTGCTTGATCAGCGTGCCGAGGACCTGCTGGGCTTCTTTTTCGTCGAGAGGAGCGCGCTTCTCGATTCGTTTGTTCTCCAAGGCTGATTTCATCATGCGCAAAGTGGAGAGCCGCAGTTCTTCGCGGCTGCGCATTGCTGCAACCATGTCTTTCTGGATTTGTTCGCTGATGCCCATGACTAAAGATTATATGAAAAACCTCAACACAAGATGACACAGATCGAACTGATGCCCACAGATATAGGAATTTACAGGAGCATACAGAGGAAGACGGACAAAAGAAGTGCCTTTCCCGCAGTATCGAGAAAAATGCTCTAAAATTTCAATTGGAAGAAAAATTATGATTCGCAAAAATCGTCTTTTTACACCGGGGCCAACTCAATTACTTCCCTCTGCGCAGCTTGCTATGGCGGCTGCAACCATGCATCACCGCACGGCTGAGTTCCGTGCGCTCTACAGTAAAGTGCTGGCTGACCTGAAAACCTTCGTCGGCAGCAAGAATGACGTGGTGATGTTCACTGCTTCCGGTACGGGCGCCATGGAGGCCGCAGTATCAAACCTGACATCGCCGGGAGATAAAGTGCTGGTGGTTACGGCGGGAAAATTCGGCGAGCGCTGGGAATCGCTGGCGAAAGCCTATGGCTGCCAGGTGGACTCGGTCCGCGCGGCATACGGAGAGACGGTCTCTCCGGAGCAGGTGAAGGCCGCACTCAAACCCGATCATGTGGCGCTCTACATGCAGGCCAGCGAGAGTTCCACTGGAGTACGGCATGACGTGGAAGGCATTGCCCGATTACTGAAGGGCACAACCACCCTGCTGGTGGTGGACTCTATCACCGGCCTGGGCACCACAAAATTCGACGTGGACGGCTGGGGCATCGATGTGATCATCGGCGGATCACAGAAGGCGGTCATGATTCCTCCAGGGCTGGCTTATTGCGCGGTAAGTGACCGTGCCTGGCAGCGCATGGAGAGCACGAAGAATCCGCGCTACTACTTTGATCTGCGCAAAGAGCGGAAGAATGGCGCAAAAGGCGAATCGTCATACACGCCTTCTACGGCGCTGGTGGCGGCATTGGGAGCAGCGCTCGACTATATTCGCGAGCAGGGCGGAGGCGATCTGGCCACAGGCAGCGACCTGCTGATTCGCAACGCGGAGACCGCAGCAGCCATGACCCGCGCAGCCGCTCAGGCACTGGGCCTTAAGCTGTTCGCAGCCAGTTCTCCCGGCGCAGCGCTTACCGCGATTACTTCGCCTGAAGGCGTGGATTCCAGTGATATCGTGAAGGCCTTCCGCAATCATTTCGGCGCGGTGGTGGCGAATGGACAGGGGGAGATGAAGGGACAGCTCTTCCGCATCGCTCACCTTGGTTTTTACGATTACCTGGATACCATTGCCATCATCGGTGCACTGGAAAACGTGCTGGCGGGGGTTGGCAGAAAAGTGGAGTTAGGTGCGGGACTGAAGGCGGCACAGCAGGTATATGCGCAGTCATCGGCCAGTAAAGCGACGGCTTAACCACAGCGTAGGGAAGCCACAACCAAACGGCTTTAACCGCAGAGAACGCAGAGAGCGCAGAGGAAGGCAAGTAAGCCGCGAATAACGGCAATGACGCGAATTTTACGCGAATCAGAGGATTGAGTGACGCGAATAAAACAGCCAGAAATTCTTCGCAGCTTGAGACGAATTTGATTGTTAGCAATGCAGAGGACGCAAAGGTAACAAAAGTAGTTGATGTGTATTGAATTTGGCGGTGTGTTGCTCCCTATGGACCGCACCCGCCCTTGGCTGCGCGGGAGAATTTGTCGCAGGCAGAGAAGAATTCGAACGTTAGTACCACGGAGGCACAGAGACACTGAGAAACACGGAGAAAATCAATAAGGATCTGGACAGCAAGCAGAAACGGTTGCTGGAGATTCTTTCCAACCTGGGGCGCACGCTGGTTGCATACTCGGGCGGGGTGGACTCGGCCTATCTTGCTTACATTGCTCACCAAGCGGTAGGTGAGAACATGCTGGCGGTGATTGCCGATTCTCCGAGCCTGGCGCGCACTCACCTGCAGGATGCCACAGCTTTTGCGGAAGAACAGCACATCCCGCTCAAAGTAATCCAGACCGCCGAGATGGAAAAACCTGACTACGCGCGCAACGATTCCTCGCGGTGTTTCCATTGCAAGGATGAGTTGTTCCAGGTGATGGGCGAATTCGCCCGCGAGCATGGGTTCGCGGCCATCGCTTATGGCGTGAATGTAGATGATCAGGGAGACTTCCGTCCAGGACAGCGGGCGGCGGCGCAGCACCAGGTGGCGGCCCCGCTGCTGGAAGCAGGATTGACGAAAGCGGAGATACGGCAGCTTTGCCATATGGCCGGGCTGCGCGTATGGGACAAGCCTGCCTCGGCATGTCTTTCTTCACGCATCGAATATGGCCGTCCGGTAACCCGTGAGGCTTTGCAAGCGGTAGAGCAGGGAGAGGATGCGCTGCGGGAATTGGGATTCCGGCAGTTCCGGGTACGACATCATGGAGAAATCGCCCGGATTGAAATTGCCACAGACGAGCTGCCGCGAGCGCTGACCGCGGAGATGTTTCAGGCTTTTACACGTATCTTCAAGGCGCTGGGATTCACCTATGTAACTGTAGATACAGAGGGTTTCCGTTCCGGCTCGATGAATGCCAGCCGGCCCGGGCAAAGATTGGTAAAGCTTCCAGGGCAATCGCATTTCAAAATAGCTCCAGTAGGCGGAATAGGTAATCATCGTCCCATCCGGCGCGTTTGAACTTTCCCCGCAAAGAACCTTTTGAACCCTCTTTTTGCATGGCGTTGATGGCCATATGGCGCAGCACCGCCAGATTGTGCGGTCC
>QHVI01000013.1 GCA_003223515.1 Candidatus Angelobacter sp. Gp1-AA117 | reverse complement strand
TCATTACAACATTTTAAGCTGATGCGTAGTGAGCGGGACACATTCTTCCATCATTTGCGGTTATTGATTGAGGGCGTAAAGGAACTGAAACTCAATAGAGAAAGACGCAAAGGCTTCCTGTTCCAGCAGCTTGAACCTTCCGCCAAGAGGTTGCAGAATCACAGTAACCAGGCAAACTGGCTGTCAGTGGCAGCTTCGCATTGGGGCCAGACCCTGTTCCTGCTGTTTATCGGCGCAATTGTTTTTCTCGCTCCCATGCTGGTGACGATCGATCGCCGGTCGCTGACCGGTTATGCTTTCACCATCCTGTTCATGATTTCTCCTTTGGCAAACGTGCTCAATTTAATGCCGGTTTTTACACGTGCAAGCGTCGCTGCTGAAAAGATTGAGGGCTTGGATCTCTCCCTGGCAAATTCTTCTTCTGAGATAGCCGCGGAAGGAGAAGTGAAAGCTTCGTGGTCGACCCTTACTTTAGCCAATGTTACCCATGTCTATCGACAAGATGGAAATGTGAACGATTTTAACTTTGGGCCTCTGGATCTCACATTTGTCCCGGGAGAAGTGGTGTTTCTGATTGGCGGGAATGGCAGCGGCAAGACCACTCTGGCGAAGATCCTTGCTGGTCTGTATGAACCGTTAAAAGGCTCGATACAGCTAGATGGGGAAGTAATTAGCACGGCAAACCGGGATTGGTATCGGCAGCATTTCTCGGTAGTGTTCTTTGATTTTCAGTTATTCGAACACCTTTACGGCGTGAGCGAACAGGATGTTGCGGTCGAAGTCCCCAAATATCTAGAGAAGCTGAGACTGAGCGAGAAAGTCAAAATCGAAGGCGATAAATTATCGACGATCGACTTGTCGCAGGGCCAGCGCAAGAGGTTAGCTTTGTTGCTCGCCTATCTGGAAGACCGCCCAATCTATATCTTCGATGAATGGGCCTCTGACCAGGATCCCATATTCAAGGAGGTGTTTTACCACCAGATACTGCCAGAGCTAAAAGCGAGGGGTAAAACCACCATCGTCATTTCTCACGATGACCGCTACTATCATGTCGCGGACCGGCTCATCAAACTGGAGCGCGGTGTGCTGGACTCTGAAACCATGGGCGGCATGTGGCATGAAATGCCAGCGCCGGTGGTGTAAGCCATTCTTTATTTCTATTTTTTTTGTACGACTACAAGACCCGTAAACCATCCAGCCGTGTGTGCCAACTAGCCGTCAGGGTAATGAAAAAGGAGTGTAGTTCTGGTTTTGCGGGATTCGACAGATACGTCTGTTCCTGCTAGAAACTCCCATTTGCCAGCCGGAGTTGTGTGTTTCGACCGGTTTAACAAATTGTGCAGGGAACGGATCATTTGCAAGCCATCGATTTAAAGCAACCAACCCAAACGACCAACCCCTGCTAATCACGAAACCGCTTAGAAAGGAGGCTTTCGATGACGAGAATTATTCTTTCTGATGATGATATACGCTCTATTCGCGGACTTTTAAATGAGATCATAAGCCAATATCGGAGTGCCGAAGAGAGCGAGTTTCTATGCAATATGAGCACATATGCTCAGGAGCTGCCTCGCAAATTGAGATGTGACATCAATCGGTTCAGGCTGGCGGAAGACTCGGCTGTCCTGTTGGTCTCAGGCTACCCAATTGATGAAGAGCGGCTTGGCCCGACCCCGGCATGCCTTAGAGATGCCCAGACGCTCTCTGATGAGATAGAGGAAGAAATACTGTTCACACTTGTAGCATCTCTACTAGGCGACGTAATCGGGTGGAGTAGCCAGCACTGCGGCCGGATCATCCATGATGTTTTCCCCGTAAAGGCCCACTCAGCGCAACAAATTGGCACCGGCAGCGAGCAACTGATCTGGTGGCATACAGAGGACGCATTTCATGACTCGCGTGGAGATTATGTCGGGCTCATGTGTCTTCGCAATCCCGATGGAGTTGCTACCACGGTGTGCCCGATAGACTGTGTACCACTGACAGAACAGCAGGCCCAAGTGTTGTCGCAACCGCTGTTTATCATACGGCCGGATGAGTCTCATCAGCGTAAAAATGCTGCGGGCGCAGGTTTGGCAGATGGGCAGACTGACTCGAGATTTGCACGGGTTGAAGAGATGTCCCGTAATCCTAAAAAAGTGCCCATACTCTCCGGCGATCTGAAAGCTCCGTATATCAGGATTGATCCCTATTTCATGCAGCCGGCAGTCGAGCCGGAGGCCCGACAGGCAATGGAAGAATTGACTCGGTCAATTGATGAAAAGATTCAGGAGTTGGTATTGGCTCAAGGCGACATCTGCTTTATTGATAATTTCCGTGCTGTCCACGGCAGAAAGCCTTTTAAGGCCAGATATGACAATAAAGATAGATGGCTCAAGAGGATCAATATCACCCGTGATCTGCGGAAGTCACGTGGCGAACGGAGCAGCGCGCTGAGCCGGATTATTACATAAAAATATGAGCCAACGATTGCAGATCCCGATCTGTTTTCTTGCATGGCTAGCTGTGGTGTTGCTTGTCGGGCTGGCGCTTGAGTGGCCGCGTTCGCCCAGGCCCATGACGCTCGAGGCAGGCAGCCAGGAGTTCTCGGCTGAGCGTGCGATGAAGCATGTAAAGGTTATTGCCCGCTTACCTCACCCTGTAGGGTCGCAAGCAAACCAGGCAGTCAGGGACTATCTGATGGTGCAATTGTTTTCCATGGGATTCGCGCCGCAGGTTTTCTCGGGAGTCGGTCTGGATGTCGTCGGTGGTACCATTGCCGCCGGACGGACCCAAGATGTCGTCGGACGTGTCAATGGCGCCGCAAATTCCCGTGCCATTTTGTTAATTGCGCACTACGACTCCGTGTCCCGGGCGCCTGGGGCTGGTGACGATGCCGCTGGTGTAGCCGCGATTCTTGAAGCAGTTCGGGCGGTCAGGGCTGAGCGTGCACTGGACAACGATCTCATCGTTCTGTTCAGTGACGGAGAAGAGGGCCTGCTGCTTGGAGCTGAATCATTTGCCATGTCTCATCCGTGGATGAAAGACGTGGGTCTCGTTTTAAATTTTGAGGCCCGCGGAAATCGTGGGGCGTCGTTACTATTTGAAACAAGTTCAGGCAATCATCAACTAGTGACGAGCTTGCGCGAAGCCGCGCCCTACCCAGTTGGGTCATCTTTGTTCTATGCGCTCTATAAAATGTTGCCGAACGATACGGACTTCACTATATTCCATCGTCTCGGTATCCCTGGACTCAACTTTGCGTTTGGGGAAGGGTTTGACGCGTATCACTCGCGCTTGGATACGGCGGAAAACCTCAGCACAACATCTTTGCAACATCATGGTTCCTATGCTCTGGCCTTGGTGCGTTATTTCGGCAGGATGGATTTGACCGAGTTACAGAAGCCTACCGGCGACGACATATTTTTCAATTGGTTAGGCGCCCACCTGATTGCATACCCGGAGAGCTGGGTAATGCCGCAACAGATATTGATTTCGATTTTTGCCGGGATGCTGGTGATAGCGGCTGTCAGAAAAGCGAAAACTCAGCCAAAGCGGTTATTGCTCGCAATCTTGGCATGGCTCGTGCTCCTGGCGTTTGTGCCTGCCGTAATGGCATTCATTTGGAAAATAACCTCTTACGTTCTGGCGGGCCGGCTGGTGGCTTCCGATTTACCGGGCAACTCGTTGTTATTGATGGGAACAGTGCTATTTGGAACAATAGCCGCCGGTTTCTTGCTGCATATGTGCCGCAAGAAATTCTCTGGGCAGGAAATGTCACTGGCGGCCATACTGGTTTTGTGTTCTCTGAATTGGGTGGTGGTGAAGTTTCGGGGCGGCAGTTATCTGATATTTTGGCCGCTACTTTTCTGCATCGTGGGGTACATTATCATCCAGCGACTCAACCGTGAAGATCAGCCGGTCGCACAGTTGATTGCCAGTCTGGCAGGGACGTCAGTGGCCCTTTTGCTTTTCGCTCCCTTTGTTCAGTTGATTTATATATTTTTTACCCTACAACCTCTCGCAATAATGATTATAGGAGCATGCATTTGTATAGTGTGCATGCTGTCAATTCCCTTAATAGACCGGCTGATCCTCAAGACAGCACCGTGGGCGACAATGGCTATCGTAGCTTGCGCTGCAATTGCTTGCTGGGGCGCAGGTGCCAGACTGTCTGGCTATACACTCGAACATCCCGGCCGTGACACCCTGGCCTACAGCATTAATGCGAACGACGGATCGGCCACGTGGATCAGCTATGACGATGCACTTGATGGCTGGACCAGACAGCTTTTCAAGCAAGGAGCGAAGCGGCAGTCGCTGCCGAATTACCTCGCCGGCTCCGCGCGTCCGGTATTGGCGGCACCAACACCTGCCATGAAGTTGGCGGCTCCGCTTGCCACCATTCAAGTCCAAGCAATGAGCAAAGATCTGTATCTGCTCAATCTTAAAGTCAAATCGACAAGAGCAGCGGATGTAATTTATTTAAGGTTTGTCCCAGATATCCAGGGAATATCCGCGGAGATTGAAGGACGACACGTACAATTTCAAAAGCCTACGGATTCGTTAAGATTCACTTTCTACGGGATGACCGATAATGAAGTAGACCTCAAGTTCATGCTTCGTGCGCCATCTGGAATCGCCTTCTGGTTGATGGATCAAACAACCGGCTTCCCTGTAACTGTCCCCGCCAGACCTGGCAACATGACGGCCTGGTACGGCAGCGATGTCACGCTTGTGTGTCGAATGTATAAGCTTTAGATCTTTCATGACGATAATGCGGGTGTCTTAGAACCCCGGAAAATCAGCCAACTGTGCGACTCCTGGGAGAGATCGGGATTGTTATCTTATGTGCCGAGAGGTTCGACACCTTGCAAGGTGAAGTCCTTTTGCTTGATAAGCCGTGAAGATGGCCTGGAACTGTGTGCTGAAATTGGTGGACGGGCACGCAGTTATGTTTTCATGAAATCTGCTGCTCCTGCGCTGGATATATACTATCGTAACGTAATATAAGGACTCGAAAGCGTCTTTTGGGGACAGGGGACATGAGTATAGCTACACAAGATATCCGCCAAGCATTTCGCCGTCTAAGGAAGTCCAATTTCGCGACTGTAATTGCAATTATAACCCTCGGATTAGGGATTGGCTCTGCCTCCGGTATTTTCAGTATTGTTGATGTTCTACTCTTGCGATCTTTGCCGTACCAGAACCCTGACAAACTGGTTCTGCTCTGGGGCACTGCTATTCACGATGGAAACGTCGAATGGCGCGGAACTTCCTTCCCCGACTTTCAGGATTGGCGCCAAAGCACATCATTCGAAGGCATGGCTATCTTTGCGCCAGAAGACTGGAATCTGACGACCGTTACGGAATCGCAATACGTTTCGGGCGAGACAGTCTCATCGAATTATTTCTCCTTACTCGGTGTTAAACCTATATTGGGCCGTTCGTTCAATCCCTCCGAGGATCAACCTTCCAACAGTGAACATGCTGTTATTCTTGGCTACGGAGTATGGCAGCGCGTGTTTGGATCCGATCCATCGATCGTTGGAAAAAGTATCAAACTTGGAGGTCGCCCTTTTTTGGTAATTGGCGTAGTGCCCGCCGAATTTCGCGGCATTAGTGATGACGCTGAGATATGGACATCTACTGCTAGCTTAGATCCGGATATCGTAACGAACCGCGGCAACCGCTCTTTTCCTGTGCTTGCGCGGCTCAAGATGGGCGTTAGTGCGCGACAGGTGCGAACTGAAATGCAGACCCTCGCCCAGCGCCTCGAGCAGGCATACCCATCTACCAACCGCCAGCGTGGCGTAGAAATGGTTGGGCTCAAAGACTATTTCGTGAGGGACTTACGCACCTCTGTTTTGTTGAGCTTTGGGGCTGTGCTGCTGGTTTTGCTCATCGCTTGCGCCAATGTTTCAAATCTCATGCTGCTCCGTGCCGAAAGCCGGGAGAGAGAAATCGCGGTGCGTTATGCTCTGGGCGCCACTCGCATGGACACAATCCGCTTGGCTTTAGTCGAGAATTCAATGCTTGCTTTGGGCGGCTTGATGCTTGGTATTTGGGTTGCTTATTGGGTCGCGCCCTCCGTCATTCTGCTGAGTCCAATTCCGCTACCTAGTTATGCGCACGTTGGTTTGAACCTCTCTGTTATTTTGTTTTCTACTGCGATAGCCGGCCTGTCCGCTCTTTTCGTCAGCTTCTTCCCGATTTTGCGTTTCTGGAATCGCGATCTGAACAGCATACTCAGTACCCGCACTTCTGGCGGAGGTGGAAACCAGAATCTGCGCTCGGCTTTGGTAATTTTCGAAATTACTATCGCCATGGTCTTGCTGATCGGCGCCGGGTTGCTCGTTCGCACCTTCCAAAGGCTCCTTTCCCTTGATCCGGGATTTCAGACGAGCAACATTATGACGCTCCATCTCAAGTTGCCGGCCCTCCCCGGCTCCGATCAGATGGCTTTTGTAAATCGGACTTCGGATTTACTTCAACGTATACAGGCGGTGCCTGGGATAGAAAATGCCAGCCTTTCTTCGGATGTTCCGCTGGATGGTCGCTCTGCTGCCTTTACTTATTCTCCTGACGTCAAGATCAATGAAGCTGCCCAGAAGCGCCCTCGTGCGTTTCTCCACCGCGTAAGTCCCGACTTTTTTACTGCCTTGGGAATAAAGCTGAAAAACGGCCGGTACTTCACGCAAGCTGATGTGGCTTCCTCCGTCAAAGTCATCATCGTCAGCGACGAAATTGCTCAGCGTTACTGGCCATCTGGCAATCTTATTGGCAAGCGGATTCAAATCGGTCGAGCCGATACGGGGCTTTGGTATCTGGTGATTGGAGTTGTAGACAATGTGCGCTATAGGGGGCTGCCGAACAATCCTACACCCGATCCCGATCTCTATCTTCCGCTCAATGAACCCACCGAAGAACTGGCTTTGAGCATTCACTCGAAACAAGATCCCACGCTGCTGGTTCAGCCGCTCACCGCCGCCATTAAAAACTTCGAATCAACGTCTGTCATTTATGACGTCAACACCATGGCGGAGCGGGTTGGTGGGCAACTCGTGGCGCAACGCTTCGCTGGCTTGATTATGGGAATTTTTGCGGGCATAGCTTTCCTTCTGGCTATTGTGGGAATTTATTCGGTCATGTCCCATTTTGTGTTCCAACGCACCAAGGAGATAGGGATTCGCATTGCCTTGGGTGCGCAGTCCTCCCATATCTTTGGGAGCATCGTCGGCAAAGGACTTATGCTTGGTGGTTCCGGCGTAATAGTCGGTATCCTCTTTGCTTTGGCAATGCGCAAATTGATCGCCAATCTACTATTTGGTGTCAGTGCTCTCAGCCCCCTTGTCTTTGGTTCTGCGGCAGCAGTAATGCTGGCGTGTGTTGCGTTGGCTTGCTACTTGCCTGCTCGCAATGCGACAAAAGTTGACCCGGTTGTAGCGCTGCGCGAGGGGTGAGTTCTAGAGACTGTTGGAAGCGCCACGCAGTATGTTTTGAAAGTATGGATAGTACGAAAGGGCAACACGGCAACTCAGCATTTCTTCAAAATCGCCGAGGTTACTTGCTTTTAGGATGATTCGCCTCTCTTGATAAGAGCAGAGGACAATCCAGAGTCCCCACAGTATTTTCGAAAATTACTTCCAACCCTGCTGCTGTGCCTTTCTGGCGAAGGCACGCTTCATTTCCCACCCCGTCCTCATAACGATTCATCACGGAGAACGACTATGTCGAATGCAGAGCAATTTTGTTTACGGCAAAACGTGCAGGTTGAGCCCCTTGTAGACCAGTGGTATGCATGGCCGCATCTCATCGCTCCGGCGACCACTGCCAGAAACATCACTCAGCGCCATTTCAAGATCATGGACTCCTATATCAACTCACCGCAAATCCACGCAAATGCAGTAAAAAATCCCAAGATGCTGGGCGGCCCTTTCATCGATTACGGTGGAAAGCGCGTGGATGAAATTCGTGGGTTGCGTGAGCGCACCAAACGTGAACGCGCAGCTCTGATCGAGTTGTCAGAAGCCATTGACAAGCTCGATTCCATGTTGCGTTCTTCGGCCAAGGGGTACAGCCTGCATCCGCTCTACGAAAAGATTCCTGCTCCCCTGCGTGGATATGTGGAGCTTGTCTACGATCTCAACAATCATCCTTCTTTTCGGCTGATTGAATCACTGCTCTACCGCAGTCGTTACTATGATCCCAACCAGCAGAGCCTCATGCTTTCCACCATCTCTGCCGACGACCGGCCCTTCGTACTCAGCACTCCCAGGCTGCCGTCAGACCATGCTCTGCATCTCCGGTTGCCCTTCGACGATCCGGCAGTGGACAATCTCTTTCGCCTCAAGTCCGTTCCACGGCCATGGAATGAAATCAAAGAAATGCTCCATGCTTCCGACGAGCAGGACACTCTTCTGAAATCATTCCTGACTCCCGATCCTCCGCCTTCATATTCTGCGTACGTCGGTCCCGGATTGCGCTGGCGCTACTTCGGCCACGCCTGCATTCTCATAGAATCGCAGGGCGTCAGCATGCTGTTTGATCCGGTGCTTAGCTATACCTACGAGAATGGCATCTCCCGCTATACTTATCTTGACCTCCCAAACACCATCGATTATGTGCTCATCACCCATGATCATCAGGATCACATTCTTTTTGAGACCTTGCTGCAGATTCGCCACAAAGTGAAAAATATCGTTGTTCCACGCAGTAATGGTGGACGCTTGCAGGACCCCTCTCTCAAGCTCCTGTTCCGGAACTGCGGGTTCAGGAACGTAATCGAGATCGAGGAAATGGAGGAAATCCGTGACGGCAAGGTGCACATCAGCGGGCTGCCATTCCTTGGTGAACATGCCGATCTCGACATCATGACCAAAATGGCCTGGCTGGTGAGAATCGGCCCGCATTCATTGCTGTTTGCCGCCGATTCCTGCAACATCGAACCCCGGCTTTATGAGCATCTCCATCGCGAACTGGGCGATGTCGATGCTCTCTTCCTCGGCATGGAATGTGACGGCGCTCCGCTGAGCTGGCTCTATGGCCCGCTGCTTACCCAGAAGCTGGAGCGTGCCATGGATGAGTCCCGCCGTCTCTCCGGGTCCAATTTTGAGCAGGGAATGCACATCATCAATACCTTCCATTGCCGTGAAGCTTACGTTTATGCCATGGGCCAGGAACCCTGGCTGAACTACATCATGAGCATCAAGTACACCGATCAATCACGGCCCATCGTCGAATCGAACCGTCTCATTGAAGTCTGCAAAGAGCGTGGCATCATAGCCGAGAGGCTGTTTGGAGAAAAAGAGATTCTTCTCGGAGAAGAGCCCGTCCGCCGCCCCGCAGCCCCCGCTCTGGTTGGCTCCTGACCGGAACGCATCACTGGCCATCGACCTCGTCAGTAAACAACTGATGGGGTCTTTTTTTAGAGTGGGCATTTCCATCCATAATGCTCGAGGTAGACGTTCATCTCGAAGCGATGAGGTCGTGATCCTGCTGTCAGTTTTTTACAAATTGTCAGAAATCAGGTCACGACCTCCGGTGTCCTGGGTCACAACTTCGGAGCCATTGGGCACGACTTCTGGTTCGTTTGTACCAACTGATCACGTTCACATACAAAATCGGGCACTGAACGCGCCAAGCAGTTGATTGAGTCAGAACGGAAATCCTTACGGCCGCCTAAGCAATAGCGGTCATTATTGGCATGCATGATCGATACAAATGCTGTATCGGGCCGAATAGCGGATTTCAGATTCTCAACATTAACTCGCCCGTTCTTATCGACTGGAATAAAATTGATTTTCCAGCCGATAGCCTGTAAGCGTAAGAAAGGTTGCATCACAGAAGGATGTTCAATGACGCTGGTAATCACATGGCGCTTGCCTGGTGCGAGCGTTTGAGCAAGACCCAAAATTGCAAGATTGTTGGCCTCTGTGGCACAGCTCGTAAAAAAAATCTCATCAGGCGAAGATCCCAGAGTCTCAGCAACTTCATATCGGGCTTCATTTATGGCCTCTCTGGTATTTCTTCCGTAAAAATGATCTGATGAGGGATTACCAAATTTCTCCTTAAAAATACGGCAGCATCGCATCGCAGACTTCTGGTAAAACAGGTGTGGTAGCGTTGTAATCGAGATAAATGGGCTGCATAAAGATGACCAGTATTGTGCGGGGCTTGAACGAGCAACATTATTCTCTGTCAAAATAATTTTCATGCTAGCGTCGATATCCTTTACGCCGACAAAAATCAAAGAAGCGCATGGGGATCTCACATTTGAGCTTCAGCCGCCTTATATTGACGTGGCACACACTATGAGCAGAAACATTTTGGTGGATCGGTGTGTATGATGAGCACCTCTCGACCGATTCTGCTTGTAGGTGGGACATATCTCCCAGAGTTGCTGGCAAGAATTGACATTAGATCATCGTGCGTTGTATCACGCCTAATCCCATTTTTCTAGGCTTGCAGAAGATAGTGGAATATCAGTCAGGATATCGCTCAAAATTTATTCGTGCCGGGACTTCCTGTCCATCCTGTCCATAAAACACAGAAATTGGTTCTACTGGGCGGAAAGGGCGGAAACAGCAGAAAGGGCAGAAATCAAAGAAAACCCTTTATTCATGCGTATTTGCGTCTATGTTGCTTAGGAACCAGCGACTTGTGGAAATGTAGGTGGCAGAGCCACAGGCGATTGTTTTCGCTTCTTCCCAGCCCTTTGCGGAATGCCAAAGAAGCAAATACGGGGATCACGGTCAGCGCCAACACGAGCGAGCCGAGCAAAGCAGTGCAAACAGTAATGGCCATGGGCCGGAACATCCGCCCCTCAAGTCCCTGCAGGAAAAGCATCGGCAAGTAAACGGCGATGATGATGGCAACCCCGAAAGCCATCGGCCGCGCTACCTCCAGAGCAGCTTATGCACTGAATCGCGAGACGACTCTCGTCCGTGCTCGTCCTCCAGTCGATGGACCGAGTTTTCCATCATCACCACAGCGCCATCCACAATCATGCCGAAGTCAATAGCACCCAGGTTCATCAGGTTGGCACTGATTCCGAAATACCGCATTCCGATGAAGCTGGCGAGCATGGAAAAAGGAATAATGGAGGCGGTCAACAGCGCTGCCCGCACATTGCCCAGAAACAGAAGCAGGATGGCTGTCACTAGGACGAAGCCTTCGAGCAGATTGCGAATAACGGTGCTCAGCGTGCCGTCGATGACGTCTGACTGGTCGTACAGCGGCTGCAGCTTTACTCCCTCCGGAAGGTGCAGGGAGGCGATCTTCTGCTTAACAGCGTCGATGACACGTTTTCCGTTTTCACCCTTTAGCATGATGACCATGCCGGAAAGGGTCTCGCCCTGGCGCAACACTGCACCGTTTTTGGGAGCAGCCCCGATTCTTACCTCAGCAATATCGCCCAGAAAAACTGGCGTGCCCTGGTTGGAGGCGACAACAATCCGGCCCAGATCTTCCGCATTAGAGCTGCGTCCCAGGCCGCGCAACGTATATTGCTCTGCCGAGTGTTCGATGTAGCCACCGCCGAATTCTCATTGTTCTGCTCGATCCGCGTAGCCACGTCGTGTAGCGTCAACCCTCCTCTCCGGTTACATTTTGCATGGCGCGTGTTGCTGCAGTACCGCTGGTTTCAGTATGATCTGATACTGCTTGCTCTCTCCTCCCCAGGTGTTGATATCACCGTGCGCAGCTGGTTCTTGATCGTCCATTCCTGGAGATCTTTCAACTGCATAGGGGTCATATTGCCTTTGAGCGTGTATTGATATAGCTCGCCAAAGGCAGTCGAGGGCGGGCTTAGAACTGGTTGCATTCCCTGCGGCATCCGGGCCCTCGCCTGTTGAATGCGTTCATTCACCGCTTGCCTGGCAAGGTAGAAGGGTATGGAATCATCGAAAACGACCATCACCATCGAAAGCCCCAGCTTGGAAAAAGATCGGACCTCTTCCTGCTTCGGCATGCCCATTAAAGCCAGCTCAATCGGCCACGTGACTTGCTGCTCGACTTCCCTGGGCGCCATTCCTGGTGCTTCAGTGACCACCACGATTTGGTTGTTCGTGAGATCAGGGAAAGCCTCCACCGGAATCGTAAACATCGCGTACAGCCCACCTCCTACCAGCAGCGCCAAGCCGCCCAGCACCATCCAGCGATTGGCCAGGGACTTGTCAATCAACCAATGCAGCATGCGGTACTCCTCTCCCTTATTTCAGATTTGAGCAACAGGGATTTCAGGATGAAACTGCTCTTTGTGGCAATCACTTCATTGGGTGCAAGCCCTTCAAGAATGCGAGTACGTCCACGCATCGTTTCTGCTGTGCGCACGAAGCGTGGCTCGAACGTTCCAAGTCTTTCTTGACGAACACCATATCCTGATCGTTCATCTGCTGGATGCTTCGCTGGGGACCATCAGAGCTGGCTTAGATCGACCCACGGCGATTTGTGCCGTCGCCAGCATCTCCGGCCATAGCTTTAGAGAGGCATTCTGCAGTTCCACCCGCACCGGCATCACGCGCGTGGTTGGATCGAGTTGTTGGCCCAAATTGGTGATCTTTCCTCTGAACTGCTCATTGGGGAACGCTCTGGTTGTCACGATCACTTCCTGCCCAAGCTTCAACTGAGCAATAGAGCTTTCATTGGCCGAGGCGAGCATCCAGAGGAGCCGGATGTCGCCAATCATGAATACATCTTTGGCACGATCGGCCACCCGCACCTCGGCTGATGTCTTGCTCCAGCACATAGCCATCTCCCGGAGAGCGAATTGGAATCAGTTCCGACTCTTGTTCTTGTCCGGGTTTGGCTTCCGCAGGAACACCCAATGTCTCCTGGAGATGGACTCGTTCGCGTTCAATCACAATCTGTGCGCCTCGCACCGTTGTATCTGCATTGGTAGACTCCTGGCGCGCACGTTCCAGTTCCTCCAACGAAGCGGCTTTCAGGTCGTAGAGTCGCTGAGTACATTCAACATTCTTGTGCGCCAGGGCCGAAGCAGCTTGAGCCCTGGAGAGTTCTGACTGGGCGCTGAGGTAAGCCGCACGCATGTCGTGGACGTCATGGCTGTGCATCCGGGCCAGCACCTGTCCTTTGCGAACTGCGGCGCCGGCCTTGACATAGACTTGTTCCACTCGGCCGGCGCTGACTACTCCCACGTGCCAGCTTCTATCATCAGCAAGAACAATTTTTCCCGGTAGGGTTTATATTCCGCTTGGTTGGCCAATTGGACTGCTTCAAACTGGAGAAGCCCATCACCCTGCTGGGAGGCCGGCAGTACGATCTCCTTGGCACCCTTGGGTTTCTCAGCTCCGGACGCCTGTGCCGGTGTTCCGCCATTGCTGTGATTGCAGCCGACGATCCAGCAGACAGAAAAGATGAATGCTGCAACAAGCCATCGTGAGCTCATGGCTCAATTCCTTCATCGCGCTCAAGTGCAGCAACACTTCTGTGGTAACCGTTCAGTGATTGAATGAGAGCAATTTCGGATTCGATCCGCAACTGTTCAGCGTCAATGAGGCGAAGCAGATATATTCCGCCCTTCTCTGTAGGCCGCGCGGCTTATGTTCGAGATCTGCGGCGCCTGCTCCCGCAGCGGACGGAATGAGCTTTCTACCTGTCTGCGCTGCGTCTCATACTCGCGACGCGCAATTTCCAGCTCGCTTCTCAGGAGCAATTGAGTGCTCTCGGCATCTTGCTCCCCAGCCTGAACGTTGGCCTGTGCCGCGCCGGTAGCGCCTTGATTGCGATTAAATAAAGGAAGATTCAATTGCAGTCCAGCCAGTGCTGTATTGGGCCCCTGGGTGCGCTTGTAGCCAAACAGGGCATCCAAATCCGGACGTCCATTCGCTCGTTCGAGCTTCAGTGCGCTTCGGGCTTGTAAGAGGAACTGTGCTGCCAACTTCCTCTCGACTCTTGCTGCGGTCGGGTCATCGTTGACTGTGCAGGGCTTTCAAGCCTGGTGAGGTCTTCCGTCAACTGCCAATCGTAGCTGCCAGACCCGATGTTGCGCGCCAGTTCCAGTCTGGCTTTCTCTGCATCAAGCTTCGCATTATCGGCAGCCGCCGCAAGCCGCTGGCCCTCCAGTCGGACGCGGATGACGTCTACCTCTGCGGCCTTTCCTTCCCGGAGCCGGGCTTCGTGATACTCGACGATCTGCCGAAAATACTCAGCGTTCTCCTTGTAACGCGTGAAGACAGCTTCAGTGGTGACTGCGTTCCAATAAGCCTGCGCCACCTGCAAGGCAACGTCGCGCCTGAGCTGTTGCTCCTCAAGCCGCATTCGGCCAGCCGCTGACTTGGCTAAATCGATCCTGGCGCCGCGGCGTCCGGAGGTTTCTATGGCTGGGGAGGCATAAAGAAAGGTGTCGGCATTTTGGCCATAGTTGAAGTTTGTTGTCCGCAGGTTTTCGGACTGGAAGATCAGTCGCGGATTTGGCAACAGACCCGCTTGTCGAATGAGGGACTCACTGCCTCTTGGTCCGGGCGGCGGCTTTCAGTTCAGGTCGGCGACTCAGGCCTTGCTGAATCGCATCAGCCAGGCTAGAGGTTGTTGCGCGAGGCAACTGCCGTCGAACATCAACAAAAAAGTAAACAAGCTTTTTTTCATGAGCACACATGGACGTGTGCAACGACACGCACGGAGTAAGGGAAATAGACGGAGGCCTAGCTTCAGGCCAAGAAAGAACTGGAGGCTGAGGGAGGGGATCTGGCCGGGATTTGCTTCAATAACGGCGGCCCATGAGCGCGGGCCTCTCTGCTCAGAGCAGCACCCAGAACGCGAATCGCAGGTTCGGATGCGTCTGCCTGGGTGATCGCAAAAGACAGCGTGTCTCTTACGTTTTCTGTCTGCACACTGAAGATGTCGAGATAATGAGCCCCGTGTTGGTTCGCTTGGATGGCTGCGCCGTCATGGGAAATCAAATTCTTCAATATGAACCGCAAAAATGCGAATGGATCACCGAGTGGTGGTCATCATCCAGGACGTGCATATGCGTGAAGGGCGCGTTGAAGAACGTGCCGACGACGCAAAACATCCACGAAACGCCGTCAGGATGAACCAATCGAGTAATCTCTATCGTGCCAAATGTCTTTGTCGTGCCGCTGATCCATGGCCGTTCCATGCCTATGGCGCAGGACGGATGACTCCACTGGCTGTGAAATTCCAAATGCGATTGCCCTGACGGCAGAGAAGAGCATGTCATCGGGGCCGTATCCAAAATCGAAAAGAGCTCAATCACCGTCACAACAACGCAGACAAGCAGGTGACAGTGATCGTGAACGAAAAAACACAGTTCTCGAAGAAGCGGTGCCGCCGCCTCGCTGGCAGACGGATACGGAGAACGACAACAGAGTAACAGCACCAAGTCTGAGAAGGTGCTGTCGCGTGCGTCGAGAAAGCGCACCAGTAGTTGCCTGCTGAAGCATCAGGAATCCTGCGCCATTTGCAAACAGACCTAGTAAATGAAAACGAAGTACAAAAAGGCTGATCCCCCACAGGTCAGCCTTTTAACCCACCGGTTAATTTTTGGGCGCAAATTGGGCGCAAATAGCGCCGATTTGGCCGGTTTTGTGCCACCAAGCCGACTATTTAAGTCCTTTACCGACAACAACTTGGTGTTTTCTTCGTTCCATGGCATGGAAGAGGTCGTCGGTTCGATCCCGACCAGGTCCACCATCTTTTCAATCACTTACAGACACCCCGGTTTCCCGCTTGGTGTCAGATGGTGTCAAACTCTTTGACGGCTTCCATGGTTTGGTAACGCTATAAGCCGTCGTTCATGACTTTGGCTCCGTTCCCTGCTTGTCCGAGTTGCTTGGTTATTTCCCTTTCGAGCGCCTCGCGGGCTTGCGAAAATATCCGTACTTCAGGGTTTATTTCAGGAAATCTTAGCAACTTTACCTTCAATGGTGTCTTGCGGATTGAGTACCTCGGGTGATCCGGAAATCTGAAATAAAGAATCACGGCAAATAACACGTCGACCACTTGGAATGTTAAGCCAGTGCACCCAATCTTTTTTCATCCAGTAATAAAGAGTAGATCTGCTAACCTCAGTTAAAACAAGTGCTGTTCGAATCGTCACTAGCTCTTTCATCCGCCCACATTTATCGCAGAAACCCGTAGGCATGGCCTATTCCTCTCTTCGCCACTGAAGGCACAAATGACTCGATGAAAGTGGTCGGCACCGAAATATGAAGCGTTGCTTCTTTTCAGGCCAAGCGATTGAGTGCCGCTTACGCTACGTTGGTTGTGTTTGAGTCCTGCAAATGAGCGGGCCAGAGTATCTTATGAAGCTCACTTGCGGGTCCGATATAAGAAATCGTGACGCGAATGAAACGAAACACCAGTTTCGTGCTTAACCTTCTCAGAAGCGAATTTATTCTAATATAAGATTTATCAAACGAGCCTTTTTTCCAAAGAATTAACAAATAATCATTCCCAAAACGGGAATGCTTTTTATCAGAAGATTCTAGAAGCCATCTCATCAATGGCTCAACCGGCAAAAGCGGACTCTGTACTGGGATGTAAGCCCAGGGTTTTATGCTCCGTGGCAGGCCAATGATTCTGTAGGGTCTGCCGGTTATGGCATTTATGAGACCGGTTCTAAGCAGATCTGCTTCCAAAATAATTTGTCCAATTCTGTCCAACCGTGTACAGCGTGCCTCTTGTCTGGGAAAAAAAATGGGATATCGTATGCTCTGCCGTCGCCTCTCCTGTATGACTCTATCTGGGTCTTACCAAGGCGGCAGTCTGCCCACTTATTTATAGAAGGAAAGAGCACTCTGGGAGTTCTCCGTGCCGTACCTAACGTCAGGTCTTTGGTTTGCCTTGCAAGTAGCTCCGAACATGGAGGGGAAAGTTGCTTTGGCATTGGAGGCTAAGGGGTTCGAGCAGCTAGTTCCCAGATACAAAGTGAAGCGGACCTGGTCTGATCGCATTAAAATGCTGGGGTTACCATTATTTCCAGGTTATGTATTTTGCAGGTTTGTTGATGGCACACATGGTTTGGCGGTTTCCACTTATGGCGTTATCCGCATCGTGAGTTTCGGAGGAAAGCCCTATCCCCTCGCCAGCGATGAAGTTGCCAGCTTACAGAAACTTTCATCCAGCGCTGCCAATGTAAAACCCTGCCCTTTCCAGAATCTAGGCGCAAAAGTCCGCATTGTTGACGGCCCCTTAGCTGGAGTGGTGGGAATAATCAGCGGTAACAAGAAGCGGCAGCTGGTAGTTTCTATCGAAATACTTATGAGGTCTGTTGCAGTTGAGATTGATTTGGACCAAGTCTCCTTACTGGCCGCCTAACTTCACCAGGCGCCTAAGTCTTGCTGTACCATTTGCAACGAACTGCCGCTAAGGTTTGAAATTTCCTGATCCTGCTGCTCTCAACACCAGTGCACCACTTCGGGAAACCAGGAATAACGTCACTCCTTGCCTCAGAGCTTGCGCTGGAGCTAAATCAAAGTTTGGGCTATGCCTGCTCGGCCACACTGTTCTCCAATCCGCTCAGGAATTCTTATGCAAGTTACCGCTTCAAAGCCGATATCTTTGAATCACCAGGAAGCAAGCCAGATTAAAGCGCTTCAAAACGGCTTTCCCATAATATGGATTGGCTTGTTGATATGTGCAGCGAGTGTCTGGTTCTTAGACAGGCCTCCTCATCCACTGGCGGAACAAGTCCCCTCATCTGTATTTTCGGCGGCGAGAGCAGCGGAATATCTGGCGGTGATTGCCAGGGCTCCACATCCCATTAATTCTCCTGAGCATGATGCCGTGCGGGATTACATTGTTCGCACCCTCCAGAATTTTGGGCTCACTCCGGAGATACAGAAGACAACAGACATAAACGAGCGGCGCAAGATCCCAGGCGCACTGTGCAACATTATCTGCCGGCTCAAGGGAACCGGTACTGGAAAAGCGGTGCTTGTGGCCGGGCACTATGATTCGGTCCCCGCCGGACCGGGAGCGAGTGATGATGGAGTTGCAGTGGCGTCTATGCTCGAAACCATTCGGAGCCTCAAATCGGCTCCGCAACTTAAGAGAGATGCAATCTTTCTGTTTACCGATGGGGAGGAACGGGGCCTGCTCGGCGCACAAGCATTTGTGTCCGAACACCCCTGGGCACACGATGTGGGAATAGTGCTGAACTTCGAGGCACGCGGCACTAGAGGTCCTTCCATTATGTTTGAAACCAGCGATCACAATGGCTGGCTCATCAGAAACTTCAGCCAAGCTGCCTCGGATCCCGTAGCTAATTCCCTTTCCTATGAAATCTATAAGCGTTTGCCGGGCAATACAGATTTCACCATCTTCAGGCGGGCCGGATATACGGGGCTCAATTTTGCCTTCATTGACGGCTTCGCTTACTATCACAGTCCTCACGACTCCCCGGAGAACGCAAACCAGGGCAGCATCCAGCAACATGGAAACTATATGCTGGCCATGGTGCGCCAGTTCGGCAATGCTGAATCTGATGATCCGCGACCTGCAAATGTCATCTACTTTGATCTGTTCGGAAAACTGCTGGTAGTATACGGGCACACCGAAGCCACGGTATTTCTAGTACTCACAATCATCTTAGCGGCGGCTGCGCTGTTCTTCGGATTGCGAACAAAGCGCCTGCATGCAGGCGCGAGCCTGATTGGGCTTATAACGATCCTTGGGGGCGCGGTCATGACTCTCCTGGTTTCCGGAGTTCTGGCCCGGATGATCATGCCACGCAACCCACATCCTTCAAGGATGGATCTTGGGCCGATTCCTGAGGCGGGATGGTATGTAGCATCTTTTTGCGCTATTGGACTGGGGTGCGGCATAGCGTTTTATCTGCAGATATCGAAGCGGATTAGCGCAGAAAACCTGATAAGCGGCAGTTTCCTGGTGTGGATAGGCCTTGTGATTGCTTTGGCTATCTTCGTGCCTGGCGGAACCTACCTTTTCCTATGGCCACTTTTCTTTAGTGCGCTTGCATCGCTTATAGTTTTCGCGAACAAGCAGATATCACCCGGAACTGCGCGAGGAATTCTTTTCCTCGGCAGCTTACCCGCAATCGTAATCGTGGTTCCCATGATCCATAAGATTTACTGGGCCTTTGCGGCAGGCGCTACCGCAGTCGTGAGCGGGCTCTTTGCCGTTGTGGTGTCTTTAATCATCGGGCCCATTGCTCTGGAGACAACTTCAAGACCGTGGCTGCTGCCAGCTTGTTGTTGGATTGCAGGGCTGGTGTTCCTGGTTACCGCCATGGTAACAGCCTGAGCTCCTCCCTGGTGCCCTGGTCTTCAAACGGAATCAAGCTCTCCCGGCACTCAGAAGATACTCGCATTGATCCGATTCAAAAGGTACACAGTATGAAAAAGTTCGCAATCATGTGGACGGGCCAGCTTTTCTCTCAGCTTGGAAATGCCCTGACCACTTTTGCTCTAGGCATCTGGGTGTATCAGCACACAGGATCTGTTTCCCAATTTGCCGCGGTTTCGATCTCCTGGACTGCTGCGCTTATTTTCATGTCGCCGCTGGCAGGCGCGATTGTAGACCGCTTTGACCGCCGCCGCCTGTTAATTCTGGTAGAAGTTGTGGGCGCAGCACGGGTGCTTTTCTTCCTTTTGCTTCTCTCTCTGGGCAAATTGTCACTGCTGGCCATCTGCATCGCCACAGCCGTCATCGGGGTCAGTGGTTCCATCGGCAGCGCAGCCTTTCTGGCTTCCATGACGATGGTCCTGCCCAAAGATAAGCTGGGACGCGCCAACGGAATGCAGCAATTTATATGGGCATTTGCGCAGGTGGCTGCTCCAGTCATTGCCGGCATCATGCTTGCGCATTGGGGCCTTGCTCAGATACTCGTGATTGACTGCGTCAGCTTTTTTATCGCGATTGGTGCGTATCTCACTATCACCATTCCCAATCCTGAGCGGAGCGCCACAGATCAAGGAAAATTGGGCCCGCGAATATTGCTCAATGACATAATCGTGGCCGCAAAATACGTAAAGGCACCTTCGTTGCTTCTCCTCTGTGTTTTTCTGAGTGGCCTGAACCTGGCGGCTGGAATTGTTGGTATTTTATTTCAGCCCATGATGCTCGCATTCACCACGCCTACTGTGGTTGGACGCGTGGCAACCATTGGAGCGCTGGGCATGCTGGGAGGCAGCATAATCATGTCACTCTGGGGAGGACCCAAGCGCCGGTTTCGAGGCATCATGGCACTGAACGTGATTTGCAGCTTTTGCCTGATGGCTGGGGGGATGAAAGCTTCGGCAGTCCTCATTGCCGTTTCCGGTTTCGCCTTCTTTTTTTGCTATCCGCTGGTGGCAGGGACCGTACAGGCCCTGTTGCAACAATCGGTAGCGCCGGAAATGCAAGGACGCATATTCAGCTTCGTAAAGATGGCAGGAGCGTGGTCCGTACCCACAGGCCAGGCTATTGCCGGGCCGATCGTGGATAAAATTTTCGAACCGTGGCTGCGGCCGGGAGGCCCGCTGAGTCCCAGTATTGGCCAAGTCATCGGCACTGGACCCGGTAGAGGCAGCGCGTTCATGTTCATCGTTGTGGGAATCGGATATTTGGTAATGACTCTCACGGCTTATCTGGTGTCATCTTCCCGATCTGCCGAGACCGCTCCTTCAAATCTCCTGGCGGCAGAAGCACTCAAGACCACAGAGCGATTGAACATGCCGAAAGCAGACGGCCGGGGAGCAGATTGATGCGAGCAGTTCTAAGTACATTGGGACCAGTTGATGATGTCCAGGCGATGATCGCCCTGGCCATCGAACTTCGCCGTGCCGGACACGAAACGGTATTGGCCCTGTCTTCCAGTTACAGAGACAGCGCCAGATGCCACGGAATCGATTTTGTTCCAACAGACCCAGACATTTCGCAGGAAATACAAATCACCTCAGCAGGACAGCTCCGCCATGTCTGGGAGGCCGCCCTTCCGTTTCTGCCTGAGGTCTGCCAGACGTTACGGGAGGCCTGCCGCAACGCAGATGTGCTGGTTGGATCACCTTATCAGCCAGCCTGCCAGCTCGTGCATGAAACAAGTCTGGTGCCTTATATTTCCCTCACTACAGATGTTGGCGCACGTGAAACAGATGAGTTGAGCGCCTTTCTCCTCAACCCTTACCGTATTCAGGCTGGATTACCTCCCTTGGATGGCGCGGTGACAAATGATGGGAACTCCCGTCAGCTTGCTTTGTATGCTGTGAGCCGGCATGTTTTTCAACCTCCGGTAAGCTGGCCCAGCCACTGCAAAGTAGTGGGATTTTTAATTCATGATGAGAGTGACTGGCAGCCAGATTCGGGACTCGAGCGGTTTTGCTCCGGCGTTGGGCGTCCTGTAGTTGTAAGCCTGCGCAAAGGGGCTGCACCGATTCCTTTTCTTACAGAGGCGGCGCGGCAGGTTCCATGCCGGATGATCCTTCAGCACGAATCAAAAGAACAGAATCTTCATCTGCCAGCCAACATTTACCTCAGCAGCTTTGCGCCCTCTGAATGGCTTTTTCCAAGAGCGGCACTTGTGGTGCATCACGGCGACGCACTCACAACGGCACGTTGTTTAAAGGCAGGTGTGCCCGCCATAATTATCTCCGAAGGCCCTAATCCACCGGCCTGGTTGGGAATGATCCGGGCCAAAGGCTGCGTAAAAAACATCATTCCACTCCCTCATTTAAATCCCGCCAGGCTGGCTGCAGCCATCAGAAGTTCTCTGGCTTCGACACAACTCCAGCAGGCAGCCACAGAGCTCGCAGCGCAGATTCGCTCCGAAGCTGGAATACAGACAGCAAGAAAACTGATTGAGGAGTTTGTTGAGACCCACAAGAACCGCGCGAGCGAACTTGAGCAGAACGCTCCGGCAAACGACAAAATACAAGTCCAAGCACCCGCTTTGGTTCCCGCGCCACGGCGAGAGGAAATGCCGCTTTCCTATGCCCAGCAGCGCTTGTGGTTTGCTGATCGACTCGAGCCAGGCAATACAGTCTATAACATGCCCTTCCAGTGGCGATTTGAAGGCAAGATGCACCGTTCGGGATTGCAGTATGCGCTCAATGAAATGGTCCGGCGGCACGAGATATTGCGCACTACCTTTCCTGTGCGGAACGGCATGCCGACACAGAAGATAGCGGCTGAATTGGAATTGAAGCTGGGAGAAATTGACTTGCAGGGTTTCCCTCCAGAAGAGCAAGAGGCTCAGGTCAAAAAGATTGCCCAACAGGAAATGATGTGGCGTTTCGATCTGGCACAAGGCCCGCTTTGGCGCATGACATGGCTGCGCCTGGATGATAACAACCACGTGCTGCTCGGAAACCTTCACCACATTGTGAGCGATGGCTGGTCGCAGGGCATCATGTTGCGGGAGATCAACAAGTTTTATGAAGCATACCTGCAGAACCAATCTCCGGCGCTGCTACACCTGCCTCTCCAGTATGGAGATTATGCGGTCTGGCAAAGAGATTATTTTGCGGGCGAAATCCTGGAAGAACAACTGTCATACTGGCGCACGCAACTGACTGGGCTGGTGCCATTGGATCTACCTACTGACTATCCGCGCCCCGCAATCAAAAGCTACTGTGGCGGCAGCGCCAGATTCCAGTTCTCTAACAAATTGACTGAGGATCTGAAAGCGTTGGCCCGGCATGAAGGCGCGACGTTATTCATGGTGGTACTAGCCGCTTTGCAGGTCTTATTAAGCAAGTATTCCGGCCAGGACGACATACCTGTCGGCGCTCCGATTGCAGGACGTACAAGGAAAGAACTCGAAAACGTCCTGGGCTGCTTCATCAACATGCTCACGTTGCGCACAGACTTGAGCGGGGCCCCCACGTTTAGAGAAGTGATCCACCGAGCCCGCCGGACAGCCGTAGAAGCTTACCGCTACCAGGATATTCCCTTTGAAAAGATCGTGCAGGAATTGCACATTGAGCGCGACGTCAGCCGCACACCTCTTTTTGACGTTATGCTGGTATTGCAAAACATGGAGGTTACAAGACCCCGGCTTCACGGTTTGCGTTTCATCGAATGGGTTGATTTGAGTGAATCAGCTCCTTTCGATTTCACCCTGCAGATGCTCGAGACGCAAGGATTCAACTGCCGCTTGTCATATGTGCGCGATCTCTATACCCCGGAAACCGCTTTGCGTTTTCTCGATCATCTGAATCGCGTAATGGAACAGATGGCAGCAACACCTGACCTCAGGACCTTAGATTTCTCTTTGTTGACACAGGAAGAGTTGCATCAGGTTTTGGTGGAATGGAACGGTGCAAGCGTCCCCGAGTTGCTCGGCCAATCCGTTCATACAGTCTTTGAGCAACAAGTAGAGAAGACTCCATCAGCAACTGCCGTTGAATATGAAGAATCGGCCTTGACATATGACCAATTGAATAGCCGGGCCAATCAAATGGCACGTCACTTGAGAAGCTTGGGGGTAGGCCCCGAGACGCGGGTAGCTTTGTGCATGGAGCGCTGCCTGGAATTCATGGTTTCCATATTAGGAGTATTGAAGGCCGGCGCCGCGTATGTGCCTCTTGACCCTGGGTTGCCAAAAGAACGCCTTAAGTGGATGCTCAGTGACATTGAGGCTCCGGTGGTTCTCATGCAGACCGAGTTGGCAGCAAGACTACAGTTGCAAGGCCGGATCGTGTGCATAGACGATCCCTCCTTTCAGAAATTGTTGTTGCAAGAACAACATACAAATCTTGTATCTGGGGTTCAATCTGAGAATTCCGCTTACTGCATCTATACTTCAGGTTCCACAGGAAAGCCTAAAGCAGTCGTTGCTACACACGGTGCGCTGGTCAACGTGACGCGATGTCAGCAGAAATTTTTCGGTGTTACCCCACAAGACAGGTTCTTGCAGTTTCTTGCTCCGAGCTTCGATCCTGCGGTTGCCGAATGGACGACTACTCTGCTGGCTGGAGCTACACTGGTGCTGAGTGCCGACCCTCGGCGAATGCTTGGATCTGACCTGGCGCAATTGCTTGAAGAGAAGCGCATCAGTTGCGCGGGCTTGCCTCCCTCAGTCCTGACTTCCCTTCCGAACGATGCCGAGCTGCGAGGGATACGCGTGCTATTGACGGGAGGAGCACCGAGTCCAAAAGAGCTGGTGTGCCGCTGGGGCAAGGGTCGCAAGATGTTCAATATATATGGCCCCACTGAAGCTACTATATCCGCAACCATGACCCAGCTTTCGGAATTTGACGGCTCTGCTCCCATCGGACAGCCGCTGGATAACGTTAAAGCATTCGTGCTGGACAAAGAGATGAATCCCGTGCCCCCGGGTATGAGAGGTGAGTTATACCTGGGAGGCGCTGGGGTCACCCGTGGATACTGGAAACGTCCTGACATGACGGCTGGCCGCTTCCTGCCCAATCCATTTTCGACAAGTGGAGGAGAACGTCTTTATCGGACGGGAGACATCGTGAGGTGGCGCTCAGACAAAAAGCTGGAATTTGTCGCCCGGGTAGATGAGCAAGTAAAAATCCGGGAGCAGCGCATTGAACTCGGAGAGATCGAGACAGTATTGCGCCAGCATAAAGGCATTCGCGATGTTAAGGTCATCGTCCGTGAGGACCAGCCGGGCGATAAGCGTTTGGTGGCATATGTAGTGCCGGAAGCGGATGTAGAAGAAGCCCGGCTTCCTGGCGAATTGCGGGCAGGCCTGCGTGAAGAATTGCCCTCCTATATGGTGCCGTCGCATTTCGTGGTCATGAGTGCGCTGCCCATCAGTGCGAGCGGCAAGATTGACCGCCGCCAACTGCCTGCACCTGCAAACCCCAAGGCCCCTGTAGAGCCGGCTGTAACAGATGCCGCAACAGAAATGGAGCAGACGATTGCGCGCGTCTGGAGTGAGGTGTTGCGGCTCGAAAAAGTTGGAGTTCACGATAACTTTTTTGACCTCGGCGGCGACTCATTTTTAAGCGTTCGTGTACAAAGCGAGTTAGTGAAAATTCTGGGGCGAGAGATCAAAGTACTTGAGTTGTTCAGGTTCCCGACCATCAGGGCGCTGGCAGAACACCTTGCGGAAAAAACCACAGAATCCACCACTTCAAAAAGCAAGCAGATCCCATCAGCTTCACTCGATGCTGGTAAGGAACGATTGCAAAAGCAACTGGCACAACGCGCACACCAGAAATCGCAAAGAGCATCGGTAAACACCATCAACTAGAGCAGGCAACAATGGCTGTAAGCCGGAATCTTTACATTGCGCCCCTTTCCAAAATCGGGAGCTGATACGTCTCGCGAAAACTACACAGCATTTCTTAAAAAGGCACACACTTCCTAACACAGTGCATTGAACACCTGAATAGGTGGAGACTTTTTTGTGGCATCCGACAACAAACTAACTGGTCTGGAGATTGCCATCATCGGCATGGCAGGACGTTTTCCCGGCGCGGGAGACCTGCGCCGGTTTTGGCAAAACCTAGCAGAAGGGCGGGAGTGCATTTCGTTCTTCGCAGAGGAAGAACTGTTGGCATCCGGCCTGGGACTTGAAGAGATCAGGCGTCCAGGGTATGTGAAAGCCCGCGGAATCCTTGAGGATTGCGAATCGTTCGATGCTGGATTTTTCAGAATCACGCCCAGGGAAGCAGAGTTTATTGATCCCCAGCAGCGCCTCTTCCTGGAGTGCGCATGGGAAGCTTTTGAAGATGCCGGTTATGTTCCCGACGCATTTGCGGGGCTGATCGGGGTGTTTGCCGCTGTCGCTACCAGCACCTATTTCTTTTGGCAGATCATACCTGCGATGGGAAGCGGCTTCGCGTTCAGCGACGCCATGTCTATATTGAGCAACGACAAAGATTTCCTGCCTACCCGCTTGTCTTACAAGCTGAATTTGAGAGGACCCAGTGTTGCCGTGGGTACCGGATGCTCAAGTTCGCTGGTGGCAACTCACATTGCCTGCAAGTCCCTGCTGGCTGGAGAGTGCGATATGGCACTGGCAGGTGGCGTCTCCATCCACTTTCCAATCAAAAGCGGGTACAACTTTCAAGAAGGTGGAGTTGTGTCACCCGATGGCCACTGCCGTACCTTCGACGAATGTGGGAAAGGCAGCGTTTTCGGCAGCGGGATTGGGGTTGTGCTTCTCAAGCGACTGGAGGACGCTCTTAAGGACCGCGATCCCATTTATGCGGTCATCAAAGGATCGGCGACCAATAATGATGGATCGCGCAGAGTCGGCTTTACTGCGCCGAGCATTGAAGGGCAATCTGAAGTAATCGCCCTGGCGCGTCTGATGGCAGGCGTCGATGCCAGTTCTATCAGTTATATCGAGACCCATGGCACGGCAACGCCAATCGGCGATCCCATCGAGGTGCAGGCACTGATAGAAGCATCCGCAAATTCACCTCTTCAAAAAAATTCCTGCGCGATAGGTTCAGTCAAAACCAATATCGGACATACGGCTGAGGCTTCGGGTATTGCGGGATTAATTAAGACTGCCCTGTCCCTCAGGCATCGGAAGATCCCGGCAAGCTTGCATTTCACTAAGCCGAATCCCAAGCTCGGACTGGAAGATAGTCCCTTCTATGTGAATGACAAGCTAAAAGATTGGAAGTCACAGGGTCCACCATTGCGCGCCGGAGTGAGCTCATTTGGCATCGGAGGAACGAACGCGCACGTGGTGCTCGAAGAGGCGCCTCAAACGGTTGTCCATGGATCACACCGCAAATACAGCATGCTCACTTTGTCTGCCAGGACAGCGTCTGCACTGGAGACATATACCGATCAGATCCGCACCTTCCTATCCGAAAACCCGATTGCTTCTCTGCCGGACGCAGCTTTCACCCTTCAGACAGGCAGGAAGTCTTTCGATTACCGCAGGGTGCTTGTCTGCGACAGTGTGGATGATGCAGTCCAATCCCTGAAAGGCCGCGACCGGCAGAGGATCTATTCCAGCGTCAGGCCACCCCTGGAAGCCCCGAATATCGCGATTATGTTTTCCGGCCTCGGCGATGATCACCCCGGCATGGCCGCCACGCTCTATCAGACAGAACCGTTTTTCCGTACGGAGTTAGACCGCTGTTTCGAATTGCTGAAGCAGGAACTGAATGTGGATTTTCGTACCATCTTGCGAGTAGATTCCGCTTCCGCCAACACAAAGACTTCAGCAGTAAACAACGGGCCCGACCTTCGTCGAATGCTGGGCCGGGCTGGTAGAACGAATGGCACACCAGCCGAGCGCATGCGCACGGATTTCGCCCAGATTGCCCTGTTTATCACGGAACTTGCTCTGGCACGGCTGTGGATGCACTGGGGACTCAAACCCAAAGCCCTGATCGGTTACAGTCTCGGAGAATTCTCTGCCGCCTGTGTGGCGGGCGTTTTTTCCGTTCCGGATGCAATCAAGATCGTAGCCGCGCGCGCGAAACTGGTCCAGTCGCTTCCTCCCGGAGCCATGCTGGCTGTGCCTTTGCCGGAACAGGAAGTGCGGGAACTTAAGGGCGCCGAGTTGGGTGTGGCTGCAATCAATGGACCAGCACTCACCGTTTTAAGCGGGCCGGTTGAAAGCATTGCGGAGTTGCAGTCGCGGCTTAAATCTAAGGGTATAGAGACACGCCACGTCCATACCAGTCACGCGCTGCATTCGCATGCGATGGCACCCATCACAGAAGCGTTCATGGAGGTACTGAAGCAATTCCCGACGCAGCCTCCGCAGATACCCTATGTCTCAAACGTCACAGGGGATTGGATCAAGCCGGAGGAGCCACGTGATCCCGCGTATTGGGCCCGGCATCTGTGCGGAACAGTGCGCTTTGGAGCAGGTGTTGAAAAGCTCCGCCAAAACGGAACGCAGATCTTTGTCGAAGCAGGCCCCGGCCAGACGCTGTGCAGTCTCGTACTACAACACCCCGCCTGCCACAGTGGAGAACGCGCTGTAGCATTACAGTCGCTCTCCAGTATTTACGACGCTGCCGACGACAGTGCTGTCCTGCTCTCAAGTCTTGGAAAGCTCTGGTTGGAAGGCTGGACCCCGGACTGGGAGTCGTTTCACGAACAAGATCGCCGTTCGCGCATGTGGCTACCAACCTATCCCTTTGAGCGAAAAGTGTACCGGGTGCAGCCGGTGGGTACGTCGATTGGTATACCCAAAACGGCCTTTGCGATTTACCCGCAGCCTGCGTCTTCCCAGGACAAAGCTTCCCCCCAAAAAAGCATTGCTGCTGCGCTTGAGACCAATTCCCAAACCATGCGCGGAATTGATGATGACGCGGCGGAGGGTGAGCAGCTTGTTTTACCGGAAACCGAGTTGCAACGAAAAGTCGCCGCCCTCTGGTATGAGCTGCTGGGCATTGAGCAAATCAGCATCCATGATAATTTTTTCAAAATCGGCGGAGATTCTTTGCTCGGGACCCGCCTCATCTCACGTCTCTCAGGAACATTTCCAATCGAGTTGCCTTTACGGCAATTAATCGAAAACCCAACCATTGCCAGCCTGTCGGAGATCATTGAAGGTTTGCTTCTGCAGAAGCTCGAAGAACTCTCCGATGAGGAAGCCGCCAAATTAGCCGAGAACCTTGGATAAAGGAGCAAGCATGGCTGCACCCGATCAGACCGTTGCACCTCGCGTGATTTCTTCTGCCAAGCAGTTATTGCTTGAGAAGTGGAAAAAGGGAGAACAACAGAAACGGCAGACGATTCCAGTCCGGACCGCGCAAGGGCCTGCTCCTCTTTCCTTTGCACAACAAAGGCTCTGGTTTCTTGACCAATTGGTTCCTGAAAACACCGCGTACAACATCACCTTCGCTATGCGCTTGAGTGGCAATCTCGACCTGGCAGCGTTGCGAGCTTCATTCAATGAAGTCATTCGCCGTCATGAAGCGCTGCGAACGGTCTTCCGGTCAGAGGACGGCAATGCCCATCAGGTCGTTGAAGAGCCCTTTGAACTTAATATTTTAGAAACAGATCTCCGGCACACTCCAGCCATGGAGCAACAGGCAACCATTGAACGAATTGGCGCCGATGAGACGATGCGGCCGTTCGATCTCACGCGGCTCCCGCTCCTGCGCGTCACGCTGTTGCAGCTGGCAGAATCCGAATATGTGATGCTGGGTATCGTCCACCATATTGTGTTTGACGGCTGGTCGGTTGGCGTGTTCCAGTCTGAATTTTTCGAGTGCTACCGCGCATTTACCGCGAACCGGCAGGCAAGGCTACCTAAACTCCCCATTCAATACCCGGATTATGCAGAATGGCAGCGCACATGGCTGGAAGGTGAAAGGTTACAGCGGCAGCTCGACTACTGGAAAACTCAGATGAGTGGCGAGCGCCCGGTCCTGCAATTACCGGCTGACAAGACGCGTCCTCTGGTTTCGTCTTTCAGGGGGTCAAGCCTTCCTTTCAGCTTTGGGGAGGATCTGACGAAGCCAATGCACCGGCTTTCTGATGAAACAGGTGTTACGAGCTTCATGCTTGTACTCGCTGCTTTCAATGTGTGGCTGCACCGGTACTACGGACAGGAGGATATCCTTGTTGGCTGCCCTATCGCGAACCGCAACTACCCGGAATTAGAAGGCTTGATTGGTAATTTCGCTAATACGCTGGTTTTACGCACCGATTTGAGTGGCAACCCGACGTTCCGTGAGCTACTTGGCCGCATCGAGAAGATGACAGTGGCTGCTTACGAGAACCAGGACTTGCCTTTTGAGAAGCTTGTGAACGAGCTCAAGCTTGAGCGGGACATGAGCCGCAACCCGCTGTTTCAGGTGATGCTTAATTTCGAGGGCTCACGAAGCCTCAGGAACAGCGAGATCACCGGCCTGAAAATTGAGCCAGTGATCCTGCGCCAAGCCGTTTCGAAGTTCGATTTATGGATGACGATTGCCGAGTTCCCTGACAACTTCGGCGGAGAACTGGAATACAGCACTGACCTGTTCAGCGATGCTGCAGTGACCCGGATGCTCGGTCATCTGACGCGAGTGGTGCAACAGCTTGTCGAAGCGCCCGATCAACCAATCTCGAAAATCTCACTCCTGACCACTGCTGAAATCGAAGAGGTAGTCTGCGCCTGGAACAAGACTGCTGCTGAATACGATCTGCAGCAGGGGCTGCATCAACTCTTTGAACTGCAGGCCCGGAAATCGCCACATGTCCCAGCATGTATTTTCGAGAATTCTGCCCTGAGCTATCAAGAGCTCAACCAGCGGGCCAACCGCGTTGCCTGTTGCCTGCGCGAGCGCGGAGTCAAGGCGGATTCCATTGTAGGTATCGCATGCCGCCGCTCACCGGAAATGGTGATCGGAATGGTGGGAATTCTGAAGGCCGGTGGCGCTTACCTGCCTCTCGATCCTGAATATCCGCCTGCCCGCCTGAACTTCATGACTGAGGATTCCGGGATCTCAATATTGCTGGTCCAATCAGCAGTGGCCGAGCGGTTTTCTGGAGACAACCCGCGTCTGATCTCGCTCGAAGAAGTTAGCAATGACAGCAGCTGGGATCACAGTGATTTTGAAGTCCCTGTCGCCCCTCTTCAGCTTGCTTATGCGATCTACACGTCAGGTTCCACCGGCAATCCCAAAGCAGGAATGAATACCCACGAGGGTATCTGCAACCGCCTACTGTGGATGCAAGAAATGTTCGAGCTCACCCCGGAAGATCGTGTCCTGCAAAAGACCTCTTTCAGTTTTGATGTCTCTGTGTGGGAGGTCTTCTGGCCGTTGGTCACAGGATCGTGCATCGTGCTGGCGCGTCCTGAAGGACATAAAGATCCCGAATATCTTGTCCAACTGATTCAGGCACAGAAGGTCACGACCATGCATTTTGTGCCATCCATGCTCCGCTTGTTCTTAGAAGTGGACGGCATTGAGCATTGCAGTTCTCTGCGGCGGGTCATTTGCAGTGGTGAAGCGCTGCCGCAAGAGTTTGTCCGGCAGTTTGCTGCACGTTTACCGCGTGTTCCACTCTACAACCTTTATGGTCCCACTGAGGCTGCAATTGACGTGACGGCATGGCGTTGCGGTGATGATGCAGGATCCACGGTACCCATCGGCCGCCCAATCGCAAATATCCAAACCTATGTACTTGATAAAGAAATGATGCCGTTGCCCGTAGGCGTGGCGGGAGAACTCTATATTGGCGGCATCGGGGTGGGACGCGGCTATCTGAACCGGCCCGATCTCACTGCCGCGAAGTTCGTTCCCGATCCTTTGTCCACACAGCCAGGAGCGCGGCTGTACAGAAGCGGTGATCTGGTGCGCTGGCTGCCTCTGGAAGCCATCGAGTTCCTTGACCGCATTGATAACCAGGTGAAGCTCCGCGGGTACCGCATTGAACTTGGTGAGATTGAATCTCACCTGCGGGACCATCCTTCAGTAGAAGATGCCGCCGTGGTGGCGCGAGAAGATGAAAATGGAGACAAGCAGCTCATCGCCTATGTGGTCCCTGCTGCGCCACCCAAACCTGTAAGTGAAGGCCTGTCAGTGGAGGCCGTCCAGCAATGGCGGGAGGTGTTTAACGAGACATACAACGGAGCACCCACGATTGCAGAGTGGAACAATTCCCTGGATTTCGCCGGATGGGTCAGCAGCTTTACAGGAGAACCTATTGATCGGTGGGAAATGGAAGAATGGCTCGGTCAAACGGTAAACCGGATTCTGGATCTCAAACCGGAATCGGTGCTGGAGTTAGGCTGCGGAACTGGCCTGTTGCTGCTCTCAATCGCTCCAAAGTGCAGCAAGTATGTGGGCACGGATATTTCGGAGCGCGGCCTGCGGCACATTTCCAATGTGATTCGCGCCAACAAGGAATATGCAGGAGTAGAAGTCAGACGGCAACCCGCACATGAAGCACTTTCCCAGGAAAAGGAAAAAAGCTTCGATCTCGTGGTCTTGAACTCGGTCATCCAGTATTTTCCCAATGCTGAATATCTCACCCAGGTGCTGCAAGCCGCAGTCAAAGTGGTACGTGATGGCGGACACATTTTTGTCGGTGATGTGCGGCACCTCGGGCTCCTGGAAATCTTCCATTCTTCTCTGGAAATTTCTCGGAGCCCAGCGAGCACTCCGGTCGAAACCGTCCGCCAGAGGGCACTTGCCCAGATAGAGCAGGAATCCGAACTGGTGGTTGCCCCTGAGTTCTTCTATTCCCTGCCGGAAAATCTTCCCGGAGTGAGTTCTGCCCAAATCTGGCTGCGGCGTGGCCTGGGGGGGAACGAAATGGCAAAGTTCCGCTTCGATGCAATCCTTCAGGTCAGAGGAGAGCGGCCTGCACGCAATACAGTACCGTGGGTCCGCTTCCATGAAGCCGGCACAGATCTCGATAGCTTGCGACAACAGCTCAAAACCGTGCAGCCGCCGCTGCTGGCAATGACTGGAATTGTGAATGGCCGGATCGAACAAGAAATGCGAATGGCAGAGACCCTGGCTCAATCTGTGGGGCAAGGCACCACAGTGGATGAATTGCGCAATGCTGCAGCTAGTCTCTATCGGGAAGGACTCGATCCTGAAACAGTATGGCGTCTGGGCGAAGAGTCAGGGTATGCAGTAAGAGCTGGCTGGCGGCCACATGAAGTTCCGACCGAGTTCAGTCTAATTATGTGCCGCAAAGATATTCCGGATAGCAGCGCGGCTTTGGCCAACCTGTCGGAAGGTCCCGCAGGCGCGGCTCCACCTTCGCACCTCTTTAATAACCCCCTGCGGCACAAACTGGCCCAGTCCCTGACGACCGAGTTGCGTCAGCATTTGAAAGAAAAGCTGCCGGACTTCATGACCCCAGCGCTTTTTGTCGTGCTTGAGACCCTGCCTCTTACTCCCAGCGGCAAACTGGACCGTAAGGCTCTGCCATGTCCGACCATTGTTCCCAGGAGACAGTCAGAATTAGTACTGCCTCAGACGCCGGTGCAGGAATCTTTGGCTGCAATATGGAAAGAAACGTTGCATCTGGAAGAGGTCAGCACCAACGACAACTTCTTTGAGTTGGGTGGGGATTCCATTCAAAGTATCCGCGTGGTGGCCGCCATACAAAAGGCCGGTTACAGAACAACTGTGCAGGAAATGTTCAAATATCAGACTATCGCCGAGTTGGCCGAGGTGATCGAGCGCGGCTCAGAGCCTGGGGATCCAGAACTGGGCTCGGCGACCAGCTCGACACCTGAATTGCAGGTCTCGGATATTGCTCCCGTCCACCTTGACCAGTCCGTTATTGACCGCTATTTGCCCGCTGCTGATATTGAAGAGTTCTACCCGCTGGGCAGCCTGCCTGCGGACATGCTGGTGCACCACCTGGATATTGGTGATCCTTCGCTCAACATGGTCTGGGGAGCTGAATTGGAGCGCGGAATCGATCTGGACCTCTTTGTCGAAACTTACCAGATGCTTGGCGCACGTCATGCGGTGCTTCGCACATCATTTCTGTGGGAAGGACTGGATCGGCCTTTGCAAGTTGTGCATCGGAAGGCAACTATACCTGTAGAGTACGAGGATTGGCGGGGTTTACCGGCTGATGAACTAAGGGAAACAACAAGACGCTTCGTTCAGCACAATGCAGTGCGTGGCCTTGAACTTCGAAATCCCCCTTCCGCCCGTCTTTTCCTGGGACAGGTCGGCGATGACGTTTTTGTGGTCTGCAGGGCATTCAACTATATGTGCCTGGAAGGATGGAGTGCAAATATAGTTACCGACCACCATCAGGCGCTGTACGCAGCATTGCGGAACAATCAGGTAGTTGATGAGAAACCGCCGGTCACCTACCGCGAATACATCGAGTGGTTGCACAAGCGGGATTGGAGCAAGGCAAAGCTGTTCTGGCAGCAAGAACTGCATGGTGCCGTTCTTCCCACTCCACTGGTGAAAGCTATTCCCGGGAACATTCCGACAAGTGGAGATATTTTTGAGCGGGAAACAAGCCCTCTGTCAGGTCCGGTGACCGGGCGACTCAGGGCACTGGCCCGCTCTCACCGGCTCACGGAGAGTGTCGTCTATCAGGCCGCATGGGGTTTCCTTGTCAGCCGTTATTCCGGACTGCGCGATGTTGTCTTTGGACTGGCTATGAACGGCAGATCGGTAGATTTTGGCGACATCACCCAAATGGTGGGCTGCACCTTGAACTTCCTTCCAGTCCGCCTGCAGATCAATGAGGAGGAAGATTTGCTTTCATGCCTGGCACGAATGCAGCAAAAACAATGGCAAATCATCAGTTACGAGCATTTGCCACCCCAGAGCTTAAAATCATGGATGGGCATTGCACCTCATCAGTTGCTATTTGAAAGCGTTATTTATTACCAGAATCTCAAAGCTGCAGTCATGCAACAAACGATGGGGTGGTTCTATGCAAAAACTGCCGTCCCGTTGCGTCTAGATGTCTATCCCCGCACCACCCGTCTTGGGACGGAACTCCACATTTCGTATCACGTAAGAGAGTTCGACCAAGCCACCATAGTCCGCGTAATGAGGGACTGGAAAGCTATCCTGACCGCAATTGCAGAAAACCCTTCAATAAAGATTAAAGAGCTGATCCACCCCGCCAACTAAGAGAGGTGAGCATGAAAAAACTGGTGTTTTAGGCGCTGGCGTCATGGGCAGCGGTGTGGCCCAATGTGCTGCACTGGCGGCGGACCAGGTAATACTCATAGATACAGAGGCGGCACAGCTGCAGAATGCGAGAGATCAGATTCGGCAGGATTTGCGGATGCAGCGGCTGTTCAAGCTATAACGATGACAAATACAGACCCTGCCCACTTTTGAAAAAGATGGTCTGGGCAGGGCAGGCCTGCATGGCCGGAAGAATGGCCGTGGCTTCTACGACTATGTCTCCGACTCCTGTGCCGTAGTAGTGAACTCTCATTCGGCGTAGCGCAGGAAAGACTCTTCGCGAACGACGCACACCGGTGGAGGAAAGCACTTATGGAAAATCCCAGGCAGCACATCATGGCGTTTTTAGGCCGTTTCTTTCGCTGCGAAACTCTGAACGGCGATGACGACATATTTGAGGCCGGATTCGTAAACTCGCTGGTCATCGTGCAATTGGTCAGCTTTCTTGAAAATAACTTCTCGATCACCATTGAAGACGAAGATCTTGAACTCTCCAACTTTCGCAGTGTGAACAACATCCTGGCATTCATCGAGAAAAAGACCGCCGCGAAATCACAACCAAACGATTACGAAAGGCTTGCGAGCGCTGTTGATGCAAATTGAGTTGTCCAATCGGCAGAAGGAAGCCCGAAGCAGGTTCCGGAGTTTTGCGGAGCAAAAGATTGCTCCTTATGCCGGACAATGGGACAACAAACAACGGGTTCCATCCCATATCTTTGCCGAGCTGCGGGAACATGGGTACCTGGGCGCTCCTGTGCCGGCGGAGTTTGGCGGAGGCGGCATGGACGCGATTACTTACGGCGTGTTGACGGAAGAAATAGGCCGCGCGTGCTCCTCAGTCCGCTCTCTTCTCACGGTGCATGACATGGTGACCCTTACTGTGTTGCGCTGGGCCAGGCCATCGCTGAAGGAGAAGTTTTTTCCCCGGATGTCACGCGGTGAGTTGCTATGCGCCCTGGCGCTCTCCGAACCCAATGTCGGAAGTGACAGCTCCAGCGTCGAGACAACCGCCCGGCGTGATTCGGACCACTACATCCTGAACGGAAAGAAATGCTGGATCACCTATGGCCAGATCGCAGATCTGTTTCTTGTGATTGCCCGTGAAGACAGTGGGGTTTCTGCGTTTCTTGTTCCCGGTGAAACGCCTGGTCTGACTCGCCGCAAGATTCAGGTTGTGGGTACGCGCGCCTCATTGGTTGCCGAATTGGACTTATCGGAATGCCGGGTGCCAATGGATTCTCTGGTCGGAAAATCCGGCTTCGCTCATCTTCAGGCAGTAGCCACCGCACTGGATTTCGGCCGCTACAGCGTGGCGTGGGGATGCGTTGGGATTGCCCAGGCGTGCTTATCTGCCTCTCTGGACTATTGCAGCAAGAGAAAGCAGTTTGGAGTCACCATCAACAAGCATCAGCTTGTGCAGCGCAAGCTTTCAGAAATGATAGCCGGTACCCACGCTGCGCGCCTGCTGTGTTGCCGCGCGGGATATGCGCGCCAAATGAGTGATCCGCAGGCCATCAGTGAGGCGCTGGTCGCCAAATACTTTGCTTCCAGGATCGCCACCCGTGCAGCCAATGATGCCGTGCAACTGCACGGCGCCAACGGGCTCACGGAAAATTATCCGGTATCGCGATTCCTTCGCGACGCCAAAGTAATGGAGATCATTGAAGGCAGCACTCAGATTCAGCAGATCGCCATCGTCAATTCCCCCCCATCGGAGATCTGAGGTTATGCAAATGCCGGATGTAGCCGCACCCACTGCCCCTGTGGCGGCACGACAGAAAGTAAAGCTTCTTATCTGGGATCTGGATGAAACCGTGTGGCATGGAACGCTCCTGGAAGATGAAAAGGTCCGCCTGCGCGACAAAGTTCAACAGGTGCTTCAAGTCCTGGACTCCCGGGGAATACTGAATTCTATCGCCAGCAGGAATGAGCATGATCTGGCCATGGCAAAGCTCCGCGAATTCGGCATTGACGAGTTCTTTATCTATCCGGAAATCAACTGGAACTCCAAGTCTTCGAACATTGCCGGCATCGTAAAACAGGTGAATATAGGCATGGACGCGGTGGCATTCATTGACGATCAAAACTTCGAGAGAGAAGAAGTGGAATCTTCTCTCCCTGAGGTCCTCACGCTCGACGCCTCGGAGTTGGATGGGCTTATCGAGCGGCCCGAATTTACTCCCCGGTTCATTACAGAAGAGAGCGCGCAACGCAGGAAAATGTATCTCGCAGATGCAGCGCGAAACCGGGCTGAGGTGGAGTTTGCAGGTCCCCAGGAGGAATTCCTTGCGTCATTGCAAATGAAGTTTGCCATTCGCCGGGCCCGCGAAGCAGATCTGCAGCGCGCGGAAGAACTCACGGTCCGAACCCATCAACTCAATACCACCGGGCGAACCTATTCCTACGACGAATTGGCCCAGCTAAGTGTCTCTGATGACCATTTATTGCTCGTCTCCAGCCTCGAAGACAAATGGGGGACGTACGGCACCATAGGTCTGGCACTGGTACACATGACCAGAGAAGCCTGGATCATAAAACTCTTGTTGATGTCCTGCCGGGTCATGGCACGCGGAGTCGGCACAATCATGATCAATCATATTCTTCAAAAAGCCCGCGATGCCGGGTGCCGGGTGTTTGCGGAGTTTAAACCTACCGACCGCAACCGCATGATGCTCATCACCTACAAAATGACAGGCTTTAAAGAGATACAGCGGGAGGAAGGAACAATTCTTTTTGATAATACCTTTCAGACGGACTGCTGCTTTCCTCACTACGTGCAAGTCGAGTTGGACAAAGATGAGTAAGCCCGATTATGGCAGTTTATGAAACAACTCTAGTTACGGCCACACCAGACGCTTACGTGCACATGCAGATCTACGCCAGCGTTACTGGAACTCAGGAGCAAACACTCTGCCTCCCGACCCTTCAGTGGGTGTTTGCACCTCTCTATCTCCAACCAATCTGTCCAAGAAACCCACAAGTGCCAAAAAGGGGCACTGCGAAAAAGGGAGACTTCATGTCTTGCAAAAAAAACAGCTTTCTGCAACGCGCTTGTATTGCTATAGCGCTATTGACATTTGCAATCCTGGTGAATGCGCTCCAGGCTCAAACAACGGCGGCGACGGTTACTGACCCAGGAGTACGGCCCACTGGCAAAATGCAATTCGCCACTGATCTTCTCGCGGATTGTCCAGTAGTCGGAGCCAAGTTTCCGGAGACACCTTGTATAGACTTTGTGCAACCTCGATCCGTGGCACCCGCACCCCCTGCCGACGGCGCTGGTCAAGTCTTTGGCGCCACCCTTAACTTGGCCACCGCAGGCAACCTGTTGGCTACGTGGTTCGAAGGTCTGAGCGTCTTCGAAACGCCCGCCAGCGTCAACGGAACAGATAATTCAGGGACCGCAGGTAAATTTATCAGGGGCCTTGGGCCGTCCTTCAATGCCTTAAGCTGCTTCGATTGCCACTCCCAGCCCGCCATTGGCGGCAGCAGCCCAGGTTGCGTTGGTTCCTTCTGTACTTCGTTGTCCCCGACGGGGGTAAAGTTCTCATCGGAAACTAACCCGCAGATCGTGGCTGCAAGAGACAGAAATGCAACCAATTCCATCCCCGACTTCCTCCTGGAGCGGCAGGCAACCGGCCCGTTAGTCGAGGTGCGCTTCCCCAGGGGAGCTGCAGCCAACGGCAACGCCGCTGCTGTGCCACCCGGCGCTGTGGCACAACTTTTTGTCATTGCCGGACGCACGGACGCCCCCTCAAGTTGCGCCATCAGCCAGGTGGACTTTCAGACTCAGGAGAAGAACAACAATCTTATATTCCGGATTCCCACCCCAACTTTCGGAGTTGGCTTTGTCGAGAACGTGCCAGAACCTATCCTGGAAAGTAACGCCGGCGCAGCAAAAACCCTCGCCTCGAATTTGGGCATTACAGACATCAAATTTGGCGTGTTCAATCGCAGCGAAAACGATCAAACCATCACCCGTTTCGGATGGAAGGCGCAGATCAAGTCTTTGCTCACGTTCTCTGGCGAGGCTTCCAATGTGGAGATGGGTGTGACCAATGAGATGTTTCCCACGGAGAGAACATACGGGAACTTTCCCAATTGCACCAACGTCAACCAATTGCCAGAGGACGTGACGCAGTCCCTCACCGGAAACCAGATCGAAGCCCTCACAGGCCCGCTTCCAACGTCAGAACCATCGCCCGACGAGCCGGGAGTGACCTCGAAGATCTCAACCAATATCGAGAACTTCGCGATCTTCATGCGCCTCAACGCCGCTCCCGCAATCTGTAACTTCAACAGCGACGTCAACCCTACGACTGGATTTGCGAACTGTAATAAAGTGGACGCAACTGTGCTGGATGGAGCGGCTATATTCGGAACCACCATTCTCGGTGCACCAGCGACATCGGGGATGCCGAATATTGGCTGTGCCCTTTGCCATTCGCAAACCCTGCACACAGGACCATCTACTACTCCGAGCATGGACAACGCAGAGTTCCATCCCTTCTCCGACTTTGCGCTGCACCACATGGGCGGACTCGCTGATGGCGTGAAGCAGGGCCGAGCTGCCGGAGACCAATTCCGAACAGCGCCGCTCTGGGGTCTTGGCCAGCGGCTCTTCTTTCTCCACGATGGCCGGGATAACAACCTGGTCCAGGCGATTAAGGACCACTGCATTGCCCCTGCTGGCGACATGTCCGGCGACCAGCAGATGTCGGCGTCGGAGGCCTGCACGGTCGTCTCTAAATTCAATAGCCTTACCGTGACTCAAAAGCAGGATGTTCTCAACTTCCTGCGTTCACTGTAACTGAAAGAGTGGCGAGCCACTGCGGGTTCGCCACTCTTTATCTTCCTGTCAGCCTCTTCTAACCTGGCAAGGGCTGCACCCGTTATATCCGTGCGAGATTCAGAGAATCTTTAGACCACGCGAAAATAGCGGTTCCAATAGGTCGGGGCTATAATGCCCCCGAGCAAATATTCTGCTGTGCAAAGCTATTTATGAAACAACTCTAGTTACAGCTACACCAGACGCTTGCCGGCACATGTACAATCTACACCGGCGTTACTGGAACCTGGGAGGAAACGTGGAAACCTTCGTACGAGAAGTTCGCTATGCCATCCGTAGCTTGCTCCATGCTGGAGGTTTCACCGCCGTTGCCATCATTACTCTGGCGGTCGGGATTGGGGCGACTACTGCGATGTTCAGCGTAGTGAATGCAGTATTACTGCGGCCACTGCCATTTCATGATCCGCAGCAATTGGTGGACGTGAGCGAGTCTGATCCCAGGTATGGCGCCCCTGCTCCCTCCGGAGGAACCTTCTCCTATCCTGATTTCGAAGATGTGCGCGCGCGCAGCCGCACTCTTCAGGCCGCTGCGTTTTACAGCAGCAGCCTCACCATGACTGAAGGTCCGCGGGCAGCCCATGTACAGGTCGAAACTGTATCTGCGAGCCTGTTCGACCTGTTGGGGGTGAGTCCCTCCCTGGGACGCGGTTTCACTGACAATGAAGATCTGGCCGGACCATATGTGGCTGTTCTGAGCGATCGTTTCTGGCGCTCTCATTTCAATGCTGGTCGTGATGTTCTTGGAAAAACAGTCAACCTGAATGGCGTGGCTGTTTCCATTGTCGGCGTGATGCCTCAGGGCTTCCAATTCCCTGTCCGTGCTGAACCCATTGATTTGTGGTTCACATTCGCCCACTACCTTGAACAGCAAAAGAAATACCCACCGGCAAGGCAGCGCGACAACCATCATCTGGGCGCAATTGCCCGTCTGCGGCCCGGGGTTACACAGGAACGGGCAAATGCTGAAATGGCGTCCATTGCACGCGCTTTGGCAGGGGAATATCCGGATTCCAACAGCTCTATGAGTATTGCTGTCCGGCCGGAGCTCGAATTCATCGTGGGTGATACGCGTACTCCCTTGATGATTTTGTTCGCAGCCGTGAGCCTGGTGCTTTTGATTGCCTGCGCCAATGTGGCCAATCTGCTGTTGGCCCGCAGCACCGGACGGGCTCGTGAGATCGCTTTGCGCCTGGCGATAGGAGCGAGCCGTTCTCGGATTGTCCGCCAGCTTGTCACGGAATCTCTCGTGCTTGCGCTTATCGGGGCAGCGGCGGGAATTGGTGTGGCCTATGGGGCTCTCTCCGGATTCCTCCACCTTTATCCCAGCAACTTGCCACGTGCTCAAGACATTGGGATAGACCTGCGTGTCCTGCTTTTTACAACTGCTATCGCCCTGCTGACCGGCATCCTTTTTGGTCTGGCGCCCGCGTTGCATGTCTCCAAACCCGATTTGACGGAAAACATGCGTGAGGGCGGCAGGACCAGTACTGCGGGGCCGGGCCAGCACCGGCTTCGTTCCACCCTGGTCGTTGCTGAAACTGCGCTAGGTGTCATGCTGGTGATCGTTGCAGGTCTTCTGGTACGTAGCTTCCAGCGCCTCTCCCATGCGAACCTGGGATTCAATCCTACCGGCCTGTTGACCGCCAGATTTGATCTGTCTGAAACTCGGTATACCCACGACCAGGCAGACCGCTTTGTTGGAGAGCTTTTCAACCGCTTGCGGGTATTGCCCGGTGTGGTTTCGGCGTCCGGCACACGCCCTCTTCCGCTGTATAACGATGTGTACGCTTCCACTTTCGACCTGGTGGACCATCCTGCACCCAAACAAAACCAACCCACTTCCGGGTTCTATCTGGTTGCTTCGGGATATTTCGAAACGATGCAGATTCCGCTCATTAGCGGCAGGACCTTCGACCAACGCGACCGGCGCGACTCACTCCCGGTTGCGATCATCACCCAGGAGTTCGCCAGGAAGTACTTCCCTGACGAAAATCCTATCGGCAAACGCATCACAGTCGAGATAGCTGAGGCTGGACGCGAGAACTACAGGACACGAGAGATAGTCGGCGTAGTTGGTGATATCCGGAGAAGCAATCTTCGGGCCGCGCCCACACCTTCTTATTATCTTCCGCTGCCCCAGCTCATGGCAGGACCGCCAACGCTGGTGATAAGGACGTCCACTGATTCCGGCAATCTCGCTTCTGAGGTACGCAAAGTCCTCTCCGGAATGGATCCAGCGACCGCTTTGTATAACGCGCGCAGCATGGAGGATCACTTGGCGCTGGACCTGGGTCTCGCCCGTTTTCAGACAATCCTGTTAACTATTTTTGCCGGAATTGCTCTGTTTCTCACTGCTGTGGGCTTGTACGGCGTCATAGCCTATGTGGTGGTCCAGCGCTTACACGAGATTGGCGTTCGCCAGGCGTTGGGCGCCACCCGTAAAGACGTATTATGGCTGGTAATGGAACGTGGCATCAAGCTGGTACTCGCGGGAGTGAGTATAGGAATAGCCGGCGCTTTGGCGCTGGGCGGTTTTGTCGCAGCCCTGCTTTATGAAGTGCCGTCCCGCGCTCCATTGTGTTACCTGATTGCTTGTGTGGCTCTGGCTTCGGTTGGCCTGCTGGCCAGCTACATTCCTGCGCTGCGCGCCACACGAGTGGACCCGCTGGTGGTGCTGCGCTATGAATAAAACATCGGATTGACGAAGCTTCCGGTTATGTGTTCGGAATTGCATTGATGAGGGTGTACCTTCCGGCGCGACTGAATGAGGTTATGCCCTGTTGTTCCTCTCGCTGCTAATGGCCTCTATTTGTTCGTTCATTTCTAATCTGCAATAGCGAAACCCCATGAACTCTCCACGGGCAATGGCTTCCTTCATGAACTCTGCTGTCACACAAGAGGCAGCGGTGGTTTCAGCGACTGGTTCGCTGCCGCCGCACCTGGTCAAAATACCAGGTGAACAGTGGGCATTCTGGCGATCGATCTGCCTGCGCAGCGCCGGATTTCCTTTCGATCTACCGCAACAACTGGCCACTCCTGCAATCGTAGCGGCCACAAATCACCTGTTTTTATTGGAGCAGGGGGGCACTGACAAGATCAACAAAAACATTGCTGCACTTCGGCTTCTGCTGGATAACACCACTGACCAGGCACACAGAAAATCTCTTCAGCGCGCCCTCAAACAACTGAACAAGGGAAAAGCTCCGGAACCAACGGGGACTGCAGCCGATAGCATCACGCAGGAACTTGCCATGCTCTTTGCCCGGATAGAAGAAGCAAAGGTACAGTTCATCGGCCAATTCCAAATGGAGAGGCTGGAATTATCAGCAAAGATCAGAAGAATCGCTGCTGATTCTGAATTCCGCCAGGCCGTTCTTCTCCAGAATCGCGCTGCGCTGCGCCGTGTTATGGCAGCGTTTGCAGCCCGGCAGGATGTGCCGGCAAAACGCGGCTTCAAGGAGAGGCAGAATGAAGAACTCATCGCCAGTTATCTCCAGCGGTATTGCTTGAAGAATGACACGATTGGCTTCTTCGGCCCGGTAGGCTGGGCAAAACTAGTTGATAGTAAAGACCCTCTGTCAGTCCGTCCCGGCCCTGCTCTGTTATCAAAATCTTCCGTCTACTTTGAAAACTGGTGCATTGAGGCCTTGGCCGAAAAAATCTCTGCTATCAAGTCACTGCGGCCCTGGTTCGTGCCCCGCCTGCTGCCCTTCTTCCGCCTGGAAACAGGCGTGCTTTACTCCTCTGGGCCAGTCTCCCATTTATCAGCGGTTCACGCCGCTATTCTCGAATGTTGCAATGGAGAGTCTACCGCCAGGGAGATTGCCCAGAAGGTGATTGCCATATCTCAATACGGCCTGCGCACTGAAGGGCAGGTCTATGGCATCCTGCAGGCCTATGCCGCCCGCGGAATTATCTCCTGGGCCCTGGAACTTCCTTATTGTCTGCATCCAGAGCAGAAATTGCAGGAACTGCTGGAGAAAATTGAAAGAGAAGAGTTGCGCCAGCCATGGCTGAAGGAGCTACAGCAACTTGAAAATATCAGGGAAAAGGTCTGTCGCGCGGCCGGCCACCCCGAATTACTGGAGAACGCGCTTTCAGAGTTGGACGACACCTTCACACGGCTGACCAACCGCTCAGCCATGAAATCTGCCGGAGCTATGTATGCTTCCCGTACGTTGGTCTACCAGGATTGCCGGCGTAACGTGCAGGTGGAGATTGGCGCGGAGTTGGTTGCATCTCTGGGCGCGCCGCTGTCACTGCTGCTCAACAGCGCACGCTGGTTCAGCTATCAGGCAGCGACCGCCTATCGCAACAGATTCCACGAGATATATGAAGAACTCGCGCAGAAGAATAACAGTCCCAGAGTGGACCTGCTGCAGTTCTGGGCCAGGATCGAGCCACTGATCTTCGATCCGGTGCAGAAGCTGTTCAATCAGGTAGCACCGGAATTCCAAAGCCGATGGGAAGCCATTCTGGGCGTTGACTGGGACAAGCAGCGGATGGAATATGCCAGCGCCATTTTGAAACCGCTGATAAAGAATTCCTTTGCTGCCCCCAGCGCTGGCTGGCAGTTTGCCAGATACCAGAGCCCCGATGTAATGATCGCCGCCTCCAGCGTTGAGGGAATTCGTCGTGGTGATTACATGTTCGTGCTGGGTGAAGTACACATGGCCGAAAACACGCTGCGCTTCTCCTTCGCCGCTTCCCAGCACGACAGGCCTGAAGAGCTATTCGAAGCATTTCAAGCCGATCTGCCGGACGCCCGTGCCGTACCGGTTCCTCCACGGCATTGGCCCAGGGTCACAAATCGTACTTCTCCGGCCTTGACATCCCCGCAAGATTACTATCTCGAAGTATCCAGCGCGCCCGTTGCGAATGCTCCAAGGTCCCGCGTGGTCTCGATCGCGGGGTTTGCAGTGGAGCATTCCGGAGAGACCCTGGCCGTAAGAAGCTGGGACGGAAGGCTGAAGTTTGATGTGATCGAATTTGTCTCAGAACTTCTTTCGCATGCGGCTATTGAAATGATAAAGATCGTTCGCCCCCGGCCGCACGTACCCCGCATCACCATCGACAAGCTGGTTGTGGCTCGCGAATCATGGTCTTTCCTGGTAAGTGAGCTGGGTTTCGTTCATCCGGAAACCGAACATGAGCGTTTTCTCGCAGTGAGACGCTGGATGCGCCGCAACAATTTGCCGCGGTTCGTGTTTGTTCGTGTCCGCGTTGAAGTAAAACCTTTTTATCTCGATTTCGACAGCCCTGTTTATGTCGAAATCTTCATCAAGATGGTGCGCAGAATGCTGTCCAGCGACAGCACAGAAGGAAGAGTTACACTCACCGAAATGCTTCCCACTCCGGAACAGGTGTGGCTGCCGGACGTGGATGGACGCACCTACACCAGCGAATTTCGCATCGTGGCCTGGGATCTCGCAAATTGAGGTCTCTCCAGTTGAACTGCGCGGATTCGCAGTTCGTGTAATTCCTAAAAACCTTCTTCATTATTTGAGAAGCACTACTGATTCCATTTTCGGGAGGACTCCTTGAAATCCCATGCTCTTGATTCCCCAGTAGCTCGAGTTGGTTCCTGGACCACATTCATCGATGTGCTGCGCAGTCATGCTGAACATCATCCTTCGCGGACGGCAATTACATTCCTGGAAAATGGTGAACGGGAAAGCGAGAGTATTACCTTCGCGGAACTGGATCGCCGCGCACGCGCCATTGCTGCTTTCCTGCAGCAGCAGGAAATGCAGGGGCAAAGGGCGATCCTGCTGCTGCCCTCAGGGATTGAATTCATCACTGCTTTCTGGGGATGTCTATACGCCGGTATCATTGCTGTTCCCGCGTTTCCAGTTCACTTCGAAGGTTCGCGCAGAGGCCAGGCTTGGTTTCGAGCCGTCGTCGCCGATGCTGAGCCGCAGGTGGCCTTTGCTTCACCTGAAATGATCGCCAGATTGCCCCGGGCTGAAAACGATTCGCGGGTTTCGGCTATGAACTGGCTCAATGTGCAGTCCATCGATTCATCACTTGCGGACGAATGGTGCAAACCTTCTATAGAAAAAGAAACAATTGCATTCCTGCAATACACCTCCGGTTCTACCTCGTCGCCCAAAGGAGTAATGATTTCTCACGAGAACCTGCTGCACAACATGACGGTCATCCAGGCTGCCTGCAATACAGGTGAAGATTCCACCGTGGTTACGTGGCTGCCGCTGTATCACGACATGGGTTTGATCGGGACTGTGCTCCACCCGCTTCATCAGGGAGCCCGGTGCGTACTGATGGCCCCCACCGCGTTTCTGCAGAAACCTTCGCGCTGGTTGCAGGCCATTTCCGAATACCGGGCACATAGCAGCAGTGCGCCCAATTTTGCCTATGAGCTCTGCGCGCGCAAGACTTCACTGGCCGAAAAAGCACGGCTGGATCTCTCAAGCTGGCGCGTGGCTGTGAACGGAGCTGAACCCGTACGGCCTGAGACAATGGAGTGCTTTGCCGCTGCTTTCAGCGAATGCGGATTTCGCGCCGAAGCTTTTCATCCCTCCTATGGTCTGGCTGAATCTACGCTTATGGTCACTGGAGGCCGCCCTGCCGGCCAGTCAATGCTGATGCGCATTTCCAGTGAGGCATTGGAGCAAAACACCGTTCGGGAAGCTTCAGGCAATGAACCAGCGCGGGTTCTTGCAGGATGCGGTACAGCAATCCCCGGCCAGCAGCTTAGGATTGTCGATCCTCAGACACTTCAGGAATGCAGGAAAGAACATGTTGGAGAAATCTGGATCAGCAGTCCCAGCGTGGCGAAAGGATATTGGAACCGGCTGGAAGAAACAACCGCTACATTTCATGCGCGACTCTCCTCTGACAATGAAACTCGTTTTCTTCGGACCGGGGATTTAGGTTTTTCCGCCGGCCAGCAGCTTTTCATCACTGGTCGTCTGAAGGATCTGATTATTCTCCATGGCCGTAATCTCTATCCACACGATATCGAACTAACGGTACAGCAATGCCACTCCAGTTTGCGTTTTGGTGCTGGAGCAGCCTTCGCTATCGAAGTCAATGGCCAGGAGGTACTGGCGGTCATCAACGAAATTGAGCGCCACTCTGAGGTGCCGCCGGAAATGCTCTTTGCAGAGATTCGGAAAGCGGTGCTCCTGGAGCATGGCATTCAGGTCTACACCGTGGCGCTGCTGAAGCCTGGAAGCATTCCCAAAACAACCAGCGGAAAAATTAAGCGTGCCACCTGCCGGGCCGCCTTGCTTGCAGAAGAGATGGAAGTGCTGGCCAGCAGCACTCTGCCGCTAACAGGCCTGGAGCCAGCATCTCCCGATGAATGTTTAACCGGAACTGGCCTGCTACAGACAGAGCCAGGACTGCGGTTGGAACTGCTTGAATCTCATTTGCGGGAAGAGGTTGCGCGTATCGCACAGGTCAGTCCCTTTGAAATCAATTCAGAGCAGCCTCTCATCGGCGTTGGTCTTGATTCCGTTGGCGCCAGCGAACTCGCCAGCCGCATCGCCACGGAAATGGGAGTTCAAATTGATATTGCCAGTCTGCTTGAAGGCCTCTCCCTTAGCGGCGTGGCTGCGATGATTGTGGATCAACTTGGCATGGAAAAAACACGGCACTGTTCGGTGAATTCAGCAAAGTTCGAAACCTGGCCGCTCTCACACGGGCAGAAGGGGCTGTGGATTCTCCACAAGATTGCGCCCAACTCGGTAGCTTATACCCTGGCGAGTGCTATTCGCGTCCAGGGAAGATTGGATTTTTCTGCGCTGGAAAAGGCATTCCTGCAAATCATCGAGCGTCATGGAATGTTGCGCGTAGTTTTCTCCGGGGAAAAGGGTGAACCCGCGCAACGGGTTCAATTCATGAAAGATATCAACCCCGCTCAGCACGTGCGGCGCGTTGATCTTACGGTAACTGAAGCCAGCCGCCTGCGCGACCTCCTGGCAGCAGAGGTGCAACAACCATTTCTTCTGGAACAGGCGCCTCCCATCCGGCTTCTCGTCTTCGGTCTTCCCACGGGTGAAGACGTGCTCATGCTGCTGCTGCACCATATCATTGCCGATTTGTGGTCTATCGCAATTCTTCTGCAGGAAATCAGTGCGGCGTATCTGGCGCACTGCAATGGACAGGCTGCGGTGTTGCCGGAACTCAATTTCAGCTATCTGGATTTCATTTCCTGGCAATCTGGGAAAGTTGACGGGCCTGAAGGTGAGTCCCTCCTTAATTATTGGCGCACACAGTTGTCCGGCGATCTTCCCGTGCTCCAGCTTCCGGCAGACCGTCCGCGTCTACCTCTATTTTCCTATCGCGGAGCCTCTGAAAGTGTTTACTTGCAGCCGGATCTCTACCACAAGATTCAAGTCATTGCCCGTCGCGAAAATGTCACGCCCTTCATGCTGCTGGCCGGCGCATTCCAGGTCCTCTTACACCGCATTTCCGGACAAGACGATGTACTGCTCGGATCACCCAACAATGGCCGTAACGAGCCAGAGTTCGCCGGGGTGGTTGGGTATTTTGTAAATCCCATTGTATTGCGCTCCTACTACGAAGGATCGCTCTCATTCAGTGCCTACCTGGCACAGGTAAGGCAGACGGCGCTCCAGGCTCTCAGGCATCAGGATTATCCTTTTCCACTGCTCGTAGAGGATTTGCATCCGAAACGCGAAGGCGGAATTTCCCCGATTTTCCAGGCTATGTTTGTCTGGCAGGAGCTGCCCGGAAGTGAAGGTGAAGCTCTCTCAGCCGCCTCCATTGGCGATGCGCGGAAACCACTCCGTTTTGCCGGTGCACTGGCCGAATTGGTTCCGCTTGATAATCATGGATCGCAATTCGACCTCACCCTTCTCATGAGTTCAAGCGGAGCAGATCTGCTGGGCTCTCTCAAATACAGCACTGATCTGTTCGACCGGACTACGATCCAGCGTGTGGCTGGCCAGCTTTCCGTGTTGCTGGCGGCCATCACAGAGGATTGCCGGCAGCCACTCTCGGCATTGCCTTTAATGGCTCCGGCTGAACGCGACCAGGTGTTGCTGCAATACAGCATGGGAGGTCATTCTCAATCTTCCGGAGAGAATCTGGTTCACGAATTGTTTGAAATACAGGTGGAAGCTGATCCTTCAGCGATTGCTTTGATTGCCGGCGAAAGACAAATGACCTTTGCCCAGCTCAATGCGCATGCCAACCAGTTCGCGCGCTATCTCCAGACGCTCGATATAAAGCCCGAGGGCCTGGTCGGCATCTGTCTGGAGCGCTCGGCCGAATTCATTGCAGCGGTGCTCGGCATATGGAAGTGCGGCGGAGTCTACGTGCCACTGGATACGCGTGATCCACAAGCCCGCCTTAACGCGCTGATGAAACGCACGCCTTTGCAGGCCTTTATCACTCATGAGCAACTGCTTGACCGTTTGCCGGAGCAGTTGCCGCCCGTGGTGCTGCTCGATCTTGACCTGGACGTAATTGCCGGGGAAAGTGACAGCAATCTCAATCTTCCTCTCGACCGGTGCAATCTCGCTTACGTGATTCATACATCCGGATCAACGGGCACTCCCAAAGGCGTGATGATTGAGCACCGCTGTCTGAATAATCTCATTGCAGGCTTGAGCGAAGCGGTTTATGCGGCGCAGGATCGCCATTTAACAGTGGGACTGAATGCTCCGTTTACCTTCGATTCCTCCATGAAACAGCTCATCACGCTGGCTATGGGACATTGTTTGTGCCTTATCCCGGAGGAAATCCGCCGTAATGGCCAGGCGCTGTTGGCTTACATGCAGGCAAAGCATCTCGATGTTCTCGATTGCACACCCACCCAAGTGCAACTGCTCTTGAAAGCAGGATTGGGAGAAGCTGCGGATTCCACCAGTCTTCTGCTGGGCGGAGAGCCGGTTCCGGAACACGTGTGGGAGCTGCTTGGCGCGCGCAAGTCGAAGCTATGCCATAACGTGTATGGCCCCACAGAATGCACGGTAGATGCTACTTCGTGCGTCATTGGCCCGCACTCCAGTCCTTCCATCGGCAAGCCTCTGGCTGGAACAAATGTGTACATTCTCGATCCGCACCTTGAGCCAGTGCCAGTGGGTGCACCCGGTGAAATCTTCATCGGAGGGCACAGCGTGGGCAGAGGATATTTGAACCGGCCGGACCTGACCGCTGAAAGATTTTTGCCCGATTCATTGAGCACTGTAGCAGGTTCACGCATGTACAGTACCGGTGATCGTGCACGCTGGCTGGCGAATGGCAGCATTTATTTTATCGGACGAGCAGACCGTCAGATAAAGGTTCGCGGTTTCCGTATTGAGCCGGGCGAAATCGAAGCTGCTCTGCGTTGCCTGCCCGGCGTACAGGATGCAGCAGTTGTTCCTATGAATTTGCCGACCGGGAGTAAGCAACTGGTCGGTTACATTGCTTCGACAGAAAACAAGGCATCAAACCACTATCGTCAACTGCTTGCGCAGACCCTTCCCGACTATATGCTGCCCGCCATTGTCGTATCTGTTCCCAGTATCCCGGTGAATGCTCACGGGAAAAAAGATTACTCCGCACTGCCCGTTCCTGAGGTCGCAGAACTCGAGCGCGATGATATCGCGCCGCCCCGATCAGCTCTGGAGCAGTATCTCGTCAACCTCTGGACGAATGCGCTGCGCGTTCAACCCATCGGCATTCACGACAATTTCTTTTCGCTGGGAGGCGATTCCCTCCAGGCTACCAGGCTGATCACCCAGATTCAGCAGGAGTATCCAAGCGATATGCCATTACTCGCCCTGTTCTTCCAGGAACCTACAATCGCCTCCCTGGCGCGATTTGTCGAAATGCGAAAAGAAGCTCACGCTCAATCAGCCTGACCATAAAAGGACTTTTATGAACCCTGCCACCGGGCAGCATGCCAGCCTGGCAATAGATATTACCGATGCATTGCCGCAGCATCTCGTAAAAATACCTGGAGAACCATGGGCGCTCTGGCGATGGATATGCCTGCGGGGTGCCGGTTTTCCTTTTGATCTGCCCCAGCAACTTTCCGCTCCCAGGGAAATCATAGATGCTTCAGATGCTGTTCTGGAAGCGGAGAGCGCTGCCTCGATGGCGCAACAAAATGCGCTCGCCCAGGTGAACGCCGCGCTTGATGCTTTGCGTGAGCAGAACCAGTGGAACGATAAAACCCGCCGACTCCCATTGTTGAAAGCCCGGGATCGAATCAAATCCGGCGAAGCGCCGAAACGATTGCCGGAAATCAACGGTCCGAAGATCATCGAGTATTTTTGTGAGACGCTCGAAAAGCTCCGCGAGTCACGCGGTATTTTTCAGCAAAAGTTTGCTGCCGCTTCGGCCCTCACCTCGAAGATTACTCGCGAATTCGCAGTCTCTCCCCGTTTTCGCGAAGCGGTGATGTGGCAGAACCGGACCGCCATTCACACCGCCCTTGATCCTTTGCTGAGGAAATCCTCCGACAAGCTGCGCAATTCAGACCTGAGACAGAAAGAAGAGATGGTTGCCAATTATCTTCAGCGCTATTGCCTGAAAAACGATACCATCGGTTTCTTCGGCCCGGTCGGCTGGGCCAGACTGGTCAGCAGCCAATCCCCATTAACCGTCTGCACGGGACCTGATTTAGTAGCAAAATCTTCAGTCTTCTTTGAAAACTGGTGTATTGAAACCCTCGCCGAGAAGATCTCCGGCATCAAGTCACTGCGGCCTTGGTTTGCGCCTCGCCTGCTGCCCTTCTTCCGTATTGAAGCTGGCATGCTGTATTCCTCAGCGCCGGTCTCTCAGCTCTCGGCTGTCCATGCGGCTATTCTGGAAAGATGCACTGGAGAGTCCACTGCCAGGGAAATCGCGCAGGCGGTAATTGCGTTTTCCGAGTATGGAATGCGTACGGAAGGACAGGTCTATGGAATCCTGCAGGTTTACGCCGCGCGCGGCATCATCTCCTGGGCGCTGGAACTTCCGTATTGTTTGCGACCGGAGCAGAAATTGCGAGAACTGCTGCAGAAGATCGAGAGAGAAGAGCTACGCCGCCCGCTCTTAGATGAATTGCAGCAACTGGAGTGCGGACGGGAAAAGATCAGCCGTTCGCTCGGCGACCCGCAGCAACTCGATCAGGCGCTCGAAGAACTCGACGCTACCTTCACTCGACTGACCAATCGTCCGGCCACCAAATCTGCTGGATCAATGTATGCCTCGCGTACTCTGGTCTATCAGGACTGCCAGAGGGACGTGCAGGTGGAGATTGGTCCGGAAGTTCTGGCAAGACTCGGTGCTCCTCTCGCTCTTCTGTTGAACAGCGCGCGCTGGTTCAGTTATCAAGCTGCCGCTGCCTTCCGCGAAAGGTTCCGCGAGATTTATGAAGAACTCACGCACAAGAACCAGACCCGGAAAGTAGATATGCTGCAGTTCTCTGCCAGGGTCGAACCGCTGATTTTTGATCCGGTAAAGAGGCTATTCAATGATATCGTTCCGGAATTTCAGAGCCGCTGGGAAACGATTCTGCAGGTACCATGGGAGAAGCAGAAGGTGGAGTACACAAGTGCCATGCTCAAACCGCTGGTGGAAAATTCCTTCGCGATCTCCGGAGCCGGCTGGCAGCTTGCACGTTATCACAGCCCTGACGTAATGATCGCCGCTTCCAGCGTGGAAGCAGTCCGTCGCGGTGATTACATGTTTGTGCTTGGTGAAGTGCACATGGGGGAAAACACCCTGCGCTTCTCCTTTGACGTTTCTCAGCATGACAACCCTGAAGAGCTATTCGAGGCTTTCCAGACTGATCTTCCCCAATCCCGTGTAGTGCCCGTTCCGCCCCGGCACTGGCCCCGCATTACCAATCGCACTTCCCTGGCACTGGTGTCTCCTCATGATTATTACGTGGAAATATCGAGCAACCCGGTCGCCGATAAGCCGCGGTCACGGGTGATTCCAATCGGGGCTCTTGCGGTGGAGCAATCCCCGGAAGGTCTGATCGTACGAAGCTGGGACGGAAGCCTGCAATTCGACGTCATCGAATTTTTCGGAGAGTTCTTTTCCGGGGCAACGATTGAGTTGATGAAAATCATCAGTCCTCAGCCGCATGTGCCGCGCATCACTATCGACAAGCTGGTCATAGTCCGCGAATCATGGACTTTCCCGGTAAGCGAACTGGACTTCATCAGCCTGGAAGCAGAACACGAACGTTTTCTCGCGGTGCGGCGCTGGATGCATCGTCATCGCTTGCCGCGCTTCGTTTTCGTGCGTGTCCGAACAGAGGTAAAGCCTTTCTATCTTGATTTCGAGAGTCCCATTTATATGGAGATCTTCATCAAGATGGTCCGGCGCATGCTAGCCAGCGATAGCAAGGAAGGAAAAGTCACACTGACTGAAATGCTTCCCACCCCAGATGAGGTTTGGCTGTCTGATAGTCAGGGACACCGCTATACCAGTGAACTCCGTATGGTGGCTTGGGACCTGGCCGAACAGAACTCATAAAGCACTTCCTGCTATGAGCATCCCGAATTATGGATTTGGGCTGCAACCCGAATGATTTCAAGCGCGCATGCTCGCGATTTCCAACCGGTGTAACTATAACCACCGTTCTTGGTGAGAATGGGTGATTGCCTCGCCGCATTGCGCCAAGATTGGAAACGGTGTTTCCCCGGCCGTCCGGGTGAGATCCGGGGCGGCTTACGAAAAAGACAAAGCCGAATTTAAAAAGATCCAACGGAGGACGAGAATTAAATGAGCGAAAACATTAAACCACTTGAAGTTGAATATCTGGTGATTGGAGCGGGTCCGGCAGGGCTACAGCTAGGATACTTTCTGGATCGCGCAAAGCGGAATTATCTCATCCTGGAGGCCAATGCTCCAGGGCATTTCTTTACTACCTTCCCTCGTCATCGAAAGCTTATTTCCAACAACAAAGTACATACCGGCTTCGATGATCTGGAACTGAACCTTCGCTGGGATTGGAACTCCCTTCTGGCGGATGACCAGCGTCTGTTGTTCTAGCACTACAGCCAGGAATACTTTCCAAAAGCCGACACCATGGTGAAATACCTGGGGGACTTTGCCTCCCTGTTGAAGCTCAATCTCCGATGTGACTCCCGGGTGGTGCGGATCAGTAAACCCGATGACAGGTTCGTGGTCACGGACCAGCACGGCAATCAGTTCTTCAGTCGCGTGGTGATTGTTGCTACTGGAGTGCCTTACCAATACGTCCCCCCCATTTCAGGGATCAACTACGCGGAGCTTTACAGCCGCGTTTCCATCGACCCGAAGGACTTTGTCGGCCAGCGCGTACTGATCATTGGCAAAGGAAACTCTGCCTTTGAGACCGCAGAGAACCTGATTCCAGCGGCGTCTCTGATTCATCTCGCCAGTCGTCATCCGCTCCAGATGGCCTGGAAATCCCACTACGTAGGACATCTCAGGGCCGTGAACAACGAACTCCTGGATACGTATCTCTTGAAGGGCCAGAATGCCCTGGTGGATGCCAAAATAGAAAGAATTCAACGCGCAAATGGACAACTTTGCGTTAGCTATGGATACGCGCACGCCGATGCGGAAATAGAAGAGATCCTTTACGACCGTATCATCCTGTGCGCGGGATTTCGCTGGGACCATTCCATCTTCGACGATACCTGCCGTCCCCTTACCGCCATCGACGATCGCTATCCGGCCCAAACCAGCGAGTGGGAATCTGTCAACATTCCTGGATTGTACTTCGCGGGGACTCTCATGCATATGCGTGACTTCAAGAAGAAACAATCGGGATTCATCCATGGTTTTCGTTATAACGTCAAGATGCTGCACACGCTTCTTGAACTCAAGTACGAGGGAAGGCCGCTGTTTCACCGTTCGATTCCGGCCACTCCGGAGGCCATCACAGACGCGATAATCAAGCGGGTTAATGTGACTTCAGCTTTGTGGCAGCAAACCGGATACATGTGCGATTTGATTGTCGCGCACCGCGGGCAGGCTGAAGTGGAATACTACGAGGATCTGACAGTGGATTATGTGCAGGACAACTTCGCAAAAGAAGAGCATTACTACACAATTACGCTTGAGTTCGGGCAGGAAAGAATTGATGCCGCGCCCGATGTCTTTCAGGTTTCAAGACCCCATAAGAACGACGTGTCCCAAGCCCATATGAGCACGGGGATTCATCCCATCGTACGCCGCTACGATGGCGGTAGATTGCTTCGGGTTCATCACGTCATTGAAGATTTCGCCAGCGAGTGGCGGGAGCAGGTCCATGTACGCCCGCTTGCGGAGTTGATGGCCGGCGAATTTTCGATGGGTATGTCTCCTTCCGGCGCCAGTTCCGCTCGCAAGGCTGCCCTCGTGTCATGAACCGGAAACTCATGGTTCATGTTAGATCTGCCGCATTCATTGCGCTGCTTCTCGTGATCTGGCACGTTGCCGCTAAATCTCAGAAGACGCAACTGCTGCCCGGGCCTCTGGCGGTAGCAGGCGGCATCGCTGAACTTGCGCAACACGGCTTGCTGCTGAAGTACGTCGTGGCATCGCTCTTTCGGGTCACGTGGGGTTTTACCGCCGCTGCGGTACTGGCGATCCCATTCGGGTTGGCGCTGGGCTGGTATAGGCGGTTGGAGCTGGGATTGAATCCTTTGATCCAGATTCTCCGGCCTATTTCCCCGCTTGCCTGGATTCCAATCAGCATTCTGTGGTTCGGTCTGGGGGATATGGCGGCGATATTCCTCATCTTTCTGGCCTCGTTCCTGCCCCTCACAGTGACCGCCATGAATGCGGTGGCTGGAATTCCGTCCGTCTACATTAACGCAGGGCGCAATTTCGGACTAACCCCGAGCCAGCTCGTCCGTCGAGTTTTGTACCCAGCTGTAATTTCCCAGCTCATCGTCGGGTTGCGCATCACGCTGGGTATCGCCTGGTTGGTGGTAGTAGCTGCCGAAATGATAGCAGTGAATTCCGGTCTTGGATTCCTCATCGTGGATGCCCGAAACGCCGGCAACCGTTACGACCTGGTGGTGGCCGGCATGGTGTTGATCGGACTGATCGGATTGTTCCTTGATATCGGTATGAGGTCTCTCGAAAGGGTTAAATCTTTACAATGGCATTATTCCGAGGAGTAAGAACAAATCACTTCGAATCTGCTTTGGCGGTACCCCACGCTCTCGCTGTGAATGTCAAGCTGCGAGCCGAAGGCGTGACCATGACCTTCAATCGCGATGGCAACAGCGTAGCAGTTCTGGAAGACGTGAACCTCGAGGTGACGGAAGGAGAATTTGTTTGCCTGCTTGGGCCTTCAGGTTGCGGCAAATCCACGTTCTTGAACATCATTGCCGGATTCCTCCTGCCGACGGAAGGACGCGTTTTCATAGATGAGGAAGCGGTTTCTGGTCCCGATCCACGTCGGATCTTTGTCTTCCAGGAGCGGGGAGTCTTTCCCTGGCTTACGGTAGAGGGAAATATCGGCTTCGGACTTTTCAAGCTCTCCAAGGCGGAACGAGAGAGCCGCATAACCCATTACATCGAACTGGTTGGACTCCAGGGTTTTGAAAAAGCCTATCCCTGGGAACTTTCAGGAGGTATGAAGCAGCGCCTTGAAGTAGCTCGAGCCCTGGCTGTGAATCCTGACATGCTCTTCCTGGATGAGCCGTTTGGTGCGCTCGATTCTATTACACGTTTGACCATGCGGAGCGAGCTGCTTCGCATCTGGGAAGCCGAACGTAAGACCATCATCTTTGTAACCCATGACATAGAGGAGGCCGTCCAGCTTGCCGACCGCGTGGTAGTGATGAGTACGCGCCCGGCGAGAATCCAACGCATTGTCCATGTTGATATTCCCCATCCAAGGGACATCAGTTCCCGCCGCTACCTCGAGTTGCGTGACGGAATCTTTGAGGAGATCGGCTTGGCCCACAAGGTATGAGTACTTCTGTACAATTCCGCAGTTGGGAGAAATACGTTTTGCCGCTTTTCGCTGCCGGAACGGTACTTGCCTTATGGCATCTCTCCGTAAGGTGGAGTGGCACAAAGGTTTTTCCATCGCCTTTGGATGTGGAACGGGGAATGCGGGAGTTAGTGCATAACGGTGTGCTGTGGCGCTATGCTCTCGATTCCTTGCGGCGCGTTGCTTGCGGTTATGGAATCGCGGCGACTGTTGGTGTTCCGGCCGGATTGCTGCTGGGATGGTACCCGGCGGCTGCAAGCGTGGTGAATCCGGCCATCCAGATCATGAGACCGATTAGCCCGATAGCCTGGATTCCGGTATCGATTGTATTGTTCGGCATAGGCGAGGTGGCCGCCAGCTTCTTGATCTTTCTTGCCTCTGTTTTTCCCATCATGGTTGCCGCCATGAACGGCGTTCGTAATGTTCCTTCGATATACCGCCGGGCGGGAAGGAACTTTGGACTTTCTCGCGCAAAGCTTATTATCAGAGTGGTTTTTCCTGCCGCTTTGCCCCAGATTATTGTCGGATTGCGCATCGCGCTTGGAATCGCTTGGCTGGTGGTTGTTGCCGCGGAGATGATCGCTATCGATTCCGGACTTGGCTATCTGGTCATTGATGCCCGCAACTCCGGAAAACGCTACGATCTGGTGGTTGCCGCCATGATTCTCATCGGTTTGATAGGACTGGGGCTGGATACAGTATTCCGCAGCGTCGAAAAGCTTAAATCTCTGCGATGGGGGTTTCGCCATGAGTAGAGGACGTATCTTCTTGATAGCACTCGGATGGCTGGGGATGATTTCCGCATTGCACGCCTGCCTGAACATAAATTGGTCGTTCGTCCTGAACGACTATAGGCCGCCGGAAAAACGAAAGTTCACCGTGGCCTACATACCGGTCACTTGCCATCTGGCGTGCCCCGTCACGGATTACATCTCCAGGTTCTCCAGGTCAGGAGAGATCTTTCTTCCCAAGATGTTTCAAGGCTTTCCTGAAATCAAGGAAGCCCTGATCTCCAATAGGGTACAGGCTGCATTCATTGTTGCGCCGCTTGCGATTGCTTTGAAGTCACAGGGAGTGCCGATCAAAGTTGTGTATCTCGGACATCGTTACGGCAGCGCCGTCGTTGTCCAAAAAGATGGTCCCATCAAGACGTTCGCAGACATGAGAGGCAAACTGATCGCGATTCCGAGCCGGTTCTCGGATGAGCGCCTGATTGTGTTTCGTGCCATGAAGGCATTTGGTATCCAGCCCAACGAAATCAGAATGGTAGAAATGGCGCCTCCCGACGTCGCTGGAGCTTTGGCCGCCAAGGCCATCGATGCATTCTCCATGGGAGAGCCGTTTCCGTCGCAGGCGGAGATGGGTGGTTTTGGCCGCGTGTTGTTTCACGCGCGCGAGTATTGGCCGGACTACATGTCCTGCGTTCTTGTAGTTCGACAAGATATGATCGATCAGCGGCCGGATGCGGTGCAAACCCTGGTGGACGGTATTGCTCGTTCCGGTTTGTGGCTTGAAAAAGGGAAACCCTATCGCGAGGACGCGGCTGATTTTGTGGCACGCCTCTACTACAATCAGAATCCCGCTTTGCTGCGATGGGCCCTCACCAAGCCACTGGATCGCGTGATGTATTCCCCGCTGGCGCCGCGAAAAGCCGATTTTGACATGGTGCGGGATCTGATGATCGAAACGGGTGTGCTGGCTACGAAAATTGAATTTGATGAGTATGTTGATCTGCGCTTTGCGGATCACGCTTCAATCAAGACAGCGTGGAATTACGAGCCTGGAAGCAGTCAGGCGCAGTAGGAGAAGATTTGATGGATTGAAGAGAATTTCTGAATCGAGTGATGGGCACCACCGCCGGAACTGCAGCAGGGATTGGCCTTTCCAAACCTGGCTTAAATCTTGCCGGACGGAAGAGGGAAATCACTAGATTAAGAGGTGTTGAGTATTGACTCAGGGCCCGATTATACTCAAACCAATTTACTGAGCCATGAAGCTTGAAAAGTTCGATGCGCGGATTCTTCGGTTCTTCGTCTCCTTCCCACAAAATTACTCGCGTCGGTGCTTCTGCAAATGTATCTTGCCCGCGTGAGCGAATACCTGCACCGCGTTCAAGCTGAATGTCCCATCTCGAGAGCCATCAGTGCAGCCTAATCTGATTTTGCGACAGATCTCTTCAATTAAAAGATCATAATTGAGAGTGAAAATTCTCATAGGTTCATCTGCATATAATGACTCGAGTCTAACGAGGAATTCCAAATATTCAAGACGTTGCGGGTGAAGTGTGAGCCACAGTTTCTTAAGGCCCATTATGAGATCAAGTTCGATTGATTCAACCAGCTCGGGATCGACCTTGTCGAATGGCGATATTTCGCGTGTCAAAGGCGAAAGCCGAGCAAATGGTTAGCTTTCTTTTCCGCAATTCCTCTGCGGCCTTGGCGTGCTCTGCGGTTAAAGATTTAGGTGTTGTTCGGTTTTTGCCAGTTGCTAATTGCTAGCTGCTACATAGCTTTTTCTTCGTTTCCCATTCAATGAACTTCAACCAAGCGGGAAAGCAGTGCCGGCGACCTTGCCGGTAATTGCTGCTGCTCTATTTGCAAAAGGAGAACCTAAAATGGAGAGTAAACCAAAGAAAGTCCTGATTGTTGGAGGTGGATCTGCTGGATGGATGACAGCAGCATACCTGAGCAAAGTATTCGGCCGCCAGGTCAATATCAGCCTGGTGGAATCCGCCACTATAGGCACCATTGGCGTGGGTGAAGCCACGTTTAGCACCATCCACCTCTTTTTCAAGTTCCTTGGCCTGCAAGAGGAAGACTGGATGCCGGCGTGCAACGCCAGTTACAAGCTCGCTATCAAGTTTGTAAATTGGAACGCTGAGCGTCGCCACTTCTACCACCCATTTCAGAGGTATGAAGTGGTTCAGGGACATAATGTTGCTGAGTGGTGGCTGAAGGGCGACCGGGAAGAATGTTTTGATGAATCCTGTTTTGTCATCCCGGCAATTTGCGAGGCCCAGAGATCACCACGGTATATGGATGGCCGGGTCTACGATAACCTCTTTGCCAAGCAAGTTGCCGATTGTCCCAATGATTCATTTTTGCTGCGCGAATTAAAAGTCCAGTATCCATACGGCTATCATTTCGATGCAAGCCTGATTGCAAAGTTCATGGCTAAATACGCGCAGGAGAGGGGTGTTACAGAAATACTGGACGAGGTGGATGACGTGGTGCTGGCGGAAGATGGAAGTATTCTGGGCGTGCAGACGAGGGCTCATGGGCGGCTTGACGCAGATTTGTTCGTGGATTGCACCGGGTTCCGCAGCCTGCTCATCAATAAGGCGCTGGGAGAGCCGTTTATTCCATTTTCGGAGTCTCTCCTGTGCGACCGCGCCGTTGCCATGCAGGTGCCGAGCGATCCTCAGAACGAAGGAATTAATCCTTACACCTCTGCCACTGCGCTTTCTGCCGGATGGGTGTGGAACATACCACTATTTCACCGGACCGGAACGGGCTATGTTTACTCCAGCGCCTTCATCTCTCCGGAAGAAGCAGAGAGGGAATTTAGAGAGCACCTGGGCGAACGCTCGAAGGGCTGCAAACCGAACCACATCAAGATGCGCATAGGCAGGAACCGCAACTCATGGGTCAAAAATTGTGTGGCAGTGGGGCTGGCGAGCGGTTTTGTCGAGCCTCTGGAATCAACCGGAATATTTTTTATTCAGCATGCCATCGAAGAACTGGTCAATCATTTTCCCGGCAACTCGATTGATCCGGCGACGGTGAAGAGCTACAACAAAGCCATTGCTGGTTGCATTGATGGCGTCCGCGATTTTCTTGTGCTCCACTATGTTGCCAGCACCAGGGCAGATTCCGCGTTTTGGAAAGCGACCAAAACAGAGATCAGGATACCGGAAAATCTGGCGGAGAACCTTGAGTTATGGAAACGGCGTTTGCCTACGAACCGGACCATCAATCCACAGTTTCACGGGTTTGAAGCATACTCCTATAGTGTTATGTTGCTGGGCCTCGGCTTCCGGCCCACTGAAGGCCTGCCGATCCTTGACTACTGTGGCCACGCACCGGCGCTGAAGCAGTTCGAAAACCTCAGAAGCCGGTCGGAATATCTGGTGGCAACACTTCCATCAACCTACGAGTATCTCGCGTCGCTTTATCAAGATAACGGGCGGAAGAAAGAGATATACCACAAAGCTCACGCTGCGCCAGTTGCGTATCCCCAATCGAGACCGACCTGATGAGCCTTTGAAAGGCGGGTTGATTGTGTCTCTGGAGTTCTGGGCATGAATGAGAACTGTTTTGTGGCTGGAGCTTTGGCCGCCAAGGCCATCGATGCATTCTCCATGGGAGAGCCGTTTCCATCGCAAGCTGAAATGAGTGGCTATGGCCGCGTCTTGTTCATGCGCGGGAATATTGGCCCGACTACATGTCCTGTGTCCTGGTGGTGCGGCAGGACATGATTGACCAGCGGCCGGAGGCGGTGCAAATCCTGGTTGATGGCATCGCTCGTTCCGGTCTCTGGCTGGAAAAGGCAAGCTGTATCGTGAGGATGCGGCTGATTTTGTGGGACGCTTCTATTATCACCAGAATCCTGCATTGTTGCGTTGAGCCCTCACCAATCCGCTGAACCGCGTAGTCTACAACCCGCTTGCTCCCCGCAAGGTGGACTTCGCTATGGTGCGCGACCTTATGATCGAAACCGGTGTGCTCAACACCAAAATCGAATTCGAGAATATGTTGATCTTCGTTTCGCTGACCGTGCTTCCATCAAAACAGCATGGAATTATGAACCTGGAAGTAGTGAAGCAAATTAGGAGGGCCACATGGATAGAAGGAAGTTCTTAAGTGTAGTAACCGGAATGGCCGGAACCACGATTGGACTTGGAATGGTCAAAGCGGGGCTTGACCTGACTGCCTCTCCAAAACCCACGCTGAAGGTAACATATCAGGTAAAAGGATTCACGTGTATTACCTGTGCAACGGGGCTCGAGGTGATACTGCTCCGCGAGAGAGGGGTGGTGCGAGCCGCTGCGAGTTATCCTGATGCCAGAGTTGTCATCGAATTTGACGAAAATCTTACTTCGGAAGATAAGCTCAAAGAGGTCATAGCAGGTTGCGGTTTTGCCGTTGCATGAATGTTGCAAACCCGCATTGAGATGCGTGAACATCGCAATTATGCCGTGGTGTTGGTCTCGATCTCCGGCTTAACTGATGCCCGTATGTGCGCAAAGGAACGCAGAGCCGATTTCCGCAATGGTATCGGTTATGCACGTTTCTGTTCTGTCCACACGGTCTTTGGCAATCATAGTATCCTGGCAGATACATCGCCGACCCTGCAGAGTGGCCCTTTTAGCCTTCTTGCAGAACGCAAAATCAACAACTTGCGTGTTATCAATACCCCCCGTTGGTCTTCGATTCCGTCCCTGGCCACCATCATTCCAAAGGGAGTTACACGATTTCACCGATTTTTTCCCAACTAAGGGTCTCAAGATAATCACTGAATTCGCTCCCTGAGGCGATGAATTCTGTCTCAAAGCAAACTGCTCCAAGGACCTGTCTTGGGCGTCACGCTTTTACTTCATATCCGATTGAGCATAGAGCTAAAGCGTCGTCGTGACGGGTGCCTGACGCAAGAATCCTGAACAGCTTTTGGAGCCACTTTCATCTTCACCAGCCAAAGCCAATGAATGCGGAAGTTGTGGAACCCGAAGCGTATCTTCTGTCCGTTCACGAGTACTCCTGCCTTCACTGCGGCGGGACGGAGATACTTCTGCACTAGGATCGAAGCCGGCAACGCTTCTTACTTTTGAGACGAGTGCTGGGAAACGAAATCATCTTCTTTGGTCTACAGCGTTTTCTCCCGCCGAGCGAGCAAGAAATCGGCCAGCCGCGGGTGTAGGGACTGCGCCTTTGAGTTCAGGGAAACCGCGCTTCCTGTGTATCCAGCCCCGCGAGTCACGAGAATTCGCATGTTTCCATCACAATTACAGGAACAATTCATTCGATAGCAATAACCGGCCCTAACAGCCTGGTTGAGCGGTCTGGGCCGGTATTGTTCTTCGTCGTCCGCCATGTTGCACTGGGGAAGGCAGCGGAGGACGACGCTCGCGGCTGCGAACCACGCGGGACATTCACAGCCCATACAAGCCTTCTCTGGAGCAGTCCACAGAAGGTAGATTGTAAGATGTTTTGCATTTTCCCTGCCACTCTGCCCATATTGGACTTCTGATCACTAAGCCACGTAAACGCAGGAGATAAACAGCAGGGCTTTAATACTGGTGGGGATTCAGTCGCTTACATTACGATAATTCCCTAGACTGCCACAGCGCCGCAGGTGCAATCTTTTGCATTCTCCTGAAACCCCTCTCCAGCGCAGACGTGAAACGGTTTTCACAAGAAAGCAGCTACTTCCGACTGTTTGCACCTAACTATCTACGAAAATAAGACGGGCCCACACATTCAGATTGTTTGGCAGAAAGAATGCAATATAGCAGCTTCAGCAATGGCAACATCTGAATTCAAGCTGATTCATCGAACCTATGGCCAGACACTAGTCCGGATCGGTGGCCATTATATTCATCGTAAGACACTGCTGCTGGTCGCTTCTGAAAGCCTGTTTATCATGACGGCGCTGGTACTGGCGATTGGCTTGCGCGCTTTCGACCTCAGCGCTGTGCATTACTACATTACGCAACAGTGGCCCCGGTTTATCTGTGTTACAGCCGTGTGCCAGCTGGCCTTTTACTACAATGATTTGTATGATCTCCGCGCCATCCGCAAACGCAGTTTTCTATTCGCCCGGATATTAAAGTCCACAGGAGTTTCTTTTCTTAGTTTGACCGTCTTGTATTACGTATTGCCTTCCATCCGCGTAGAACGAGGCATTCTCATTCTGGCTGCACCCATCCTTGTGGCTTTGATGATTGGATGGCGGCTGACCATGGAAATGCACAAAGGCTTTAGCCGTCCGGTGGAACGCGTGCTCTTTCTGGGCACTGGAGCGCAGGGAATTGGGCTTACCCGCGAGATGATGCGTGCCCCTGAACTGCAATATAAGGTAGTAGGCTTTCTCGATGAAGGCGGAGAAGCGTGCGCTAAACCGCTGGTAAGTCCCGGGATTCTTGGAGGCGTTTCGCAGTTGGAAGAGATCGTGGAGACCGAGCAGATTGACCGGGTGGTAATCTCGCTGGGCGAGCGCCGGGGGGTAATGCCCATTCAGCAACTGGCGGAACTCAAACTCCAGGGGCTTCCTATTGAGGACGCCCACTCTGCTTATGAGCGCATTACCGGCCGCATCATGCTGGAACAACTGCAGCCAAGCTGGCTGATTCTTTCGGACGGATTCTATAAATCCCGCCTTCTGCTTTCCGTGAAACGCGCTGTAGATATCATGGTTTCGACAGTGTTGATCCTGATCAGCCTGCCAGTCATGCTGCTGACGGCCCTGGCCATTTTTCTGGAAAGCGGCACTCCGGTGCTCTTCAAGCAGGAGCGCATTGGCCTAGGCGGACGCACTTTCCAGATGTTCAAGTTCCGTTCCATGCGCCAGGGTTCAGAGCAAGGCACGCCCAAGTGGACAGCCAACGGCGATCCGCGTATTACCCGCGTCGGCGGCTTCATCAGGAAGTTTCGTCTGGATGAATTGCCGCAGTTATTCAACATTCTTCGCGGAGAGATGAGCCTGGTCGGTCCACGGCCCGAAGTGCCATATTTCTGTGAACTGCTGGAGCGTGAAATTCCGTTTTTCAATCAGCGGCACAGTGTGCGTCCGGGACTCACAGGCTGGGCGCAGGTGAAATATCAATATGGCGCCAGCCTGGAAGAAGCCAAAATCAAATTTGAATTTGACCTCTTCTACATCAAGCATCTCTCCTTATTGCTGGACTTCTCCATCATCTTCGAAACCGTGAAAGTGGTTTTGCTGGGACGCGGCGCCAAGTAGATTTAGGGTTTCTGTCCCGCATCGGCCCTCCTCAATTCCAGTACAGGCCGATTGTTGTCCGGTCTGCTCTTCTGGTTAGCTCGTTGCCTTCATTGTGAAAATGTTTTCACTTCCCTCTGCTGTGCTGCTCACCGGCGGCTGCATGGACAACAATCCCACTCCTCGATTGCGGATGCAAGCCGCTGAAAACAGGGAAGATCTATCTATTTTTCATCCGCAACAGTGGTTGCGAGTGGCTGCAAAAATGCTCCTCATAGATATTGAACAACCGTCAACACAGGTGGATAGGTGAGCAACAAAGAGCAAAATCCATTCGAACAGATTTTTCGCTACTGGAAACGCATCCGCAGGTATCGCTGGTGGATATGTCTGGGAACGCTGGTGATTACTCTGGCTGGTTTCAATGTGGTGGCGATGATTCCTGATTATTACCAGGCGACCACCACCATTTTGGTTGATCCGCAGCAGATTCCCGACCGCTATGTAACTTCCACTGTGGTGGAAGATCCCCGGTACAGGCTGAATACCATCTCGCAGCAGGTGCTCAGCGCAACCCGGTTGCAGCAGATCATTGATCAATATGGCCTCTATGCTGAAATGCGGAACAAGCGCAGCCGTGAAGAGATCATTGCCGCCATGGTGAAAGACATTGATCTCAAGGTCAAAGAAGGTGGCTCCTCGCTGGGCTCTTTCACGATCAGCTATCGGAGTACTGACCGCAAAGCCGTTGCCCAGGTGACCAACCAACTCGCCGCCGGATTTATCGAATGGAACCTGAAAAACCGCGAGCAGATCGTGGTAGATACCACTGACTTTCTTCGCTCGGAATTGGACCGCGCCCGGCAATCATTGAAAGACCAGGAAAGCAAACTGAGCCAGTTCAAGATTGCCCACGCCGGTGAAATGCCGGACGACCAGACAGCCAACCTGCAGATGCTGGGGCAATTGCAGTCTTCACTGCAGGCCAACCGTGAAGCCCTGAACAGGCTTGATATGCAAAAGACGATGCTGCTTTCCGGAGAACCAGGCACAAGCACAGCCGGAGTGCCCACAGCGCCTGTCAGTGAACGGCAACAACTGCTGGCCGAAAAACGCGATCTGGACCACAAACTATCTGAACTGCGAAAGACTTATACGTCAGAATTTCCAGACATTGTTAGCTTGAGCAAACGGCTTGACCAGGTCAATGCGCGCCTGCAACAGTTGCCGGCAGACAAACCGCAGGAAATTGCCCGGAATACTGACAATGTCCAGCTTTCATTGCTTGAACGTGAGATCAGCCGCTTGAACGAAGAGCAAAGGCAGATCAAGGCACAGATGAACAGCTATCGCGGCCGCATGGATGCCGCTCCCGTCAGGCAGCAGGAGATGCTGGACCTCTCCCGCAATTACCAGGTTTCCAGCAATGACTATGCTTCGTTGCTGGAAAAGACCACGGCTTCTCAACTGGCTGCCGAACTGGAGAAGCGGCAGAAGGGCGAGCGCTTCACCATCATTGATCCGGCGACCGTACCCGAACATCCGTTCAAACCCAATCGTCCATTGCTGATGTTGATGGCATTTGCGGGTGGGCTGGGCCTGTCACTATTCGCTGCCATTGCCAAAAATCTCCTGAGCAGAACAGTCCAGGGTGAACAGGAATTGTTGAAGATTCTGCCAGCGGGAGTGCCTCTGCTGGCCGTAATTCCTGCGATTGATTCAGCAGCAACTCTGCGCCGCCGCAAGCTGCTGGCGCTAACAGCTGCCACTGTGGCACTGGTGGCCTGTGGCGTTGAAGTGCTGATGTTGTTCTGGACCAGGCCATTACTTTAATTGGAGTACTTATATGAGATTCAAAAATCGAAATGCTGTATTCGTCATTCTGCTTCTGGCTGCCTGCCTGGGTGTTTCGGCACAGCAGGCCAAAGACGATCACCCGGTCACGGTGGCCGCCGTGCACAAAGATTCCGGCACACCGGCGGGCGCCCCGGCCATGGATGCCGATAACACATACTCCATCGGCCCTGAAGATGTGCTCAGCGTTACTGTGTGGCGGCAGCCTGAATTATCTGCGCCCACTGTGCCGGTGCGGCCTGATGGAAAGATTTCGCTGCCCTTGCTGAATGATGTCCAGGCCTCCGACATGACTCCCATGCGGCTGGCTGAAGCCATTACCGAAAAGCTGAAGAAGTATGTCTCTGATCCGCGTGTCACCGTAGTTGTGACCACCATCAACAGCAAACGCATTTATGTGCTGGGTGAAGTGGTGCGTGCAGGCGTGTTTCCCATGGTGCCAAACATGACCGTGCTGCAGGCGCTTTCCAGTGCCGGAGGCCTTCAGCAATACGCCAATCCCAAAAAGATCTACATCTTGCGCAAAGAGCCGGGGGGCAAGAGCCGTAGGATCGCATTCAACTACAAACGCGCCCTCCGAGGTGGACAAACGGACGACGACCTTCTGCTTGCTCCCGGTGACACCGTTGTCGTTCCGTAGGAAATAACATGAGAACTCTTACCTTCATCTCGTTACTGCTTGCAGCCAGCTTTTTGCAGGCGCAGATTGATACTCGAATCGATGCGCCGGCAAGTTCTGCGTCTGCCGCAACTACTCCAGGCACAGACAAAACATCTGATTCGGAAAATACGAAAGCTTCGCAGCAAATGCCTTCTTTAGCGGGACTGCAAGCTGAAGGCGGCAGCGAAACTACAGACGAGTTCTCGCTCGCCGGACAAGTTGTCGGCTTCGCCGACAGTCGCGCCCGCCAGACAGCTCAAGGCTCACAATTTGGCTATGCTTCCCAGGTTGGCGGCCAGGTCAAGTTCCGGCATACGTGGGGACAGGCATCGTTTCTCACCCAATATGCGGGAGGCGTTAGCACTGGTGACACCGCCAATCTCGGCCAGAACTACCAGGAAGTTGGCGTCACCCAGCTTTACTGGCATGGACGCTGGCACTTCATGGCGGGCGGCCACTTCACCTATCTGCCGGAATCCAATTTCGGCTTCAACGTCTTTCGCTCTATTCCTGATGCCAATGCCTCGCTGAATTCGGCGGGCTTGCCGGGGCAGACTGTCTTCACTCAGCCCACCACCCAGATGCACGAAACCGCTGTCTCTGAAGTGGACTACCAGTTGGGCCGCCTGTCATCCCTCACCATGTACGGCATTTTCAGCCGCCAGAGCTTTGACAATCGCAACCTGCTGAACACCAATCAGATTGACCTGACAGTGGCATACAACCATGCGTTAAACCGGCGCGATGCCATGGCGGTCTCTTACTCTTTCAGCGAGTTTGATTTTGACAACACTCAAGCGCAATTGTTGACTCACAGCATTCAATTTTTCTTCCAGCACCGCCTGGGCCCGCGTTTTGGGCTGAAACTTTCTGCCGGACCTCAGATTCGCGACTTCCAGAACATTGCTGGCGAGCGGACGGGGCTGCGGGTCGCTATGGCAGGCAGCGCCGATCTCGATGTCCAACTGAAGAAGACGCATATTGATCTTGGCTATCTGCGCCAAACCACCAGCGGTTCAGGTGTGCTGGTGGGCGCGCTGGTGGACCAGTTCAGCATCAGCGCGGACCGCCGCCTGGGCCGGGCCTTGCATGGCGCACTCTCTATGGCTTACGCGCACACTTCCGGGATCGAATCATTCCCTGCTGCGCTGCAGCAGAGCTATAACGCGCTCTATGCCATCGTGAAGCTTGACCGCAACCTTGGCCGCAACATGGATGGGTTCATCAGCTACGGCGTCCAGGTGCAGGGCTCGCAGACTGTGGGCGCCAGCGTGGCTTATCCTACGCGGCACTTGCTGACCATCGGACTGGTCTTCCATCCCCAGCCGGTACGGTTACATTGATTTATGAAGGTTGTGCAATGGATCTTCTGGGCAGCGGCGGTGGCGGTGTTTTACGCCTACGCAGGTTATCCACTTTGGTTGTTTCTGCGGCGCCAGTGGCGTGCCTGCCAGGTCGTATGGGCGCCGGTGACTCCGTTCGTCTCCATCATTATGGCGGTCAGAAATGAAGCTGCCCTGTTGCCGCGCAAACTCGAAAATCTTGCCGCTCTGGATTATCCGCCCGAGCGCATGGAAATCATCGTGGTCTCCGATGGTTCCACAGATCGGACCAATGAAATCCTTATTCGGTTTTCCCGCGTGCGTTCCATTCTGCTGGGCAAGTCCCGTGGAAAAGCTTCTGCCCTCAATCATGCCATAGCTCTGGCCCAAGGCGAGATCGTGCTGTTTGTGGATGTGCGCCAGCGAATCGGACCTTCAGCCCTCAAATTTCTGGCCGGCAATTTCGCTGACCCGGATGTGGGCTGCGTGAGTGGAGAACTCACCCTCACGGATGATGTGGCTTCAGGCAAAGCCCGGGCGGTTGGGCTTTACTGGAGGATAGAAAAGCTGGTCAGGAAACTGGAGTCAGAAACCGGTTCCGTAATCGGGGCCACGGGTGCGCTGTATGCTGTGCGCCGCGAATTGCTTCCCCAGGTTCCTTCTGGCACTCTCTGCGATGATCTTTATATTCCGCTTCAGGTCGTGCGCCAGCGTAAGCGCGTGGTTTTTGAATCGCGGGCAGTGGCCTTCGACGCGATCTTTTCCGACTGGAAGCGCGAGTTTCGCCGCAAAGTGCGAACTCTGGCGGGAAACTATCAACTGCTCCAGCTTTCACCCTGGCTGGTCACCAGCGAGAATCCTCTTCGCTTTGAACTCTTCAGCCATAAGTTTCTGCGCTTGCTCGTGCCCTTCCTGCTGATAGTCATGTTGGTAGCTTCATTGGTGCTGCATGGCTGGTTCTACCGCTCTGCGTTTGTTCTCCAGCTTTGTTTCTACAGCTTAGGCTTGCTGGCAGTCTTGCGGCCTAAACGTAAGCTCCCACGCTTAGCCAGTCTGTCATTCACCTTCACGCTGTTGAACGCTGCCGCCGTTGTTGGATTGATCAAGTTCATGACCGGCAGTAAAGATGTGTGGGCCGCTCGTCCACTCCAGGCGGAGCACATTCAATGAGCGCCGTGCAGACCATGGCGGAGCGGAGCAGCGAGCTTGAGTTGCGCCCTTCAGAGCAGACGCAATTCATTCATGCCTTGCGGGCCAAGCTAAACCTCCCCAATATACCCGCACTGGATGGCATGAGGGCCGTGGCCGTCTTTCTTGTCATCATCTATCATTTTGGCTTTGACCGCGTGCCCGGCGGATTGGGTGTGCTCATCTTCTTCGTGCTCAGCGGTTTTCTGATTACCTGGCTTCTGCTCAAAGAAAATGACAGCACAGGCCAGGTTTCTATCCGCGGGTTTTACATACGCCGCGCCCTCAGGATCTTTCCCGCTTTTTACTGCTTCTGGTTGGGAACAGTGGCATTGCTGGCCATGACCCACCGCCATATTGACTGGCCTCATGCGTTCAGCGCGCTGTTCTATACCAGCAACTACTATCAGGGAATCGTTAAACCTCCTGATAGCTTTGTCAGTCATACATGGTCGCTTGCCATTGAAGAGCAGTTCTATCTTGTGTGGCCGGGCATATTCTACGCATTTCGGAAGAGGCTGAAGGCCCTTACCTTACTGACAGGAACCATCATCGTATGCGCCTGGACTTGGCGACTGGCCCTCCAGTTTGTCTTGCATGTAAACCAGAGCTATATCTACCGCGCTTTCGAGACCAGAATTGACCATCTCATGGTCGGCTGCCTGCTCGCGCTCTTGATCAGGCAGGGAACAGCTAGCGCGCTGCTTTCGAAATGCTGCCGGTATATTTGGGCGCCGCTGGTTCCCATCTGTCTCCTGTTTATTTCCGCTTGCGTATTTGGCCAATCTCCTGACTACCGCGATTCGATTGGGTTCATTGTTGAGCCATTGCTGATCGCAGCACTGCTGGTCCAACTCATCTATTTTGAATCCACTGCATTATGGAAGTGGACAAACATCAGCGCCTTGCGCTGGCTGGGACGCATCTCCTACTCGCTCTATCTTTACCAGCAGATCACGCTTCATCCTGCTCACCGCCTGCTGTCACGGTTCCCGGTGGTCATCCAACTCCTCGCGGGCATTGCATTTACGATTGTGATGGCCAGCGCATCCTTTTACCTCGTAGAAAAATATTTCCTGCAGTTGAAGCGCCGGTTTGCGCCTGCTGCTGCCCGAAGCTCGCGCCGTGAAGTGATCAGCGTCAATGCTCCCAGCCACGGCAGTTCGTTGCTTGAGGTGGCGAAATGATGCACCCGGTAGCGGAGGCCCATTAATGGGCACAGGCATTGGCCAATTGGTTCCGCTTGTTTTGTACGCTGGCGTCATTTGCACCTGTGTGCTTTCAGTCTTCTGGAAGCCGCAGGCCGGCGTTTATGTGCTGATTCCGCTGCTGCCCTACGAGGCCCTGCGTGAAAAGCTGGTGGACTATCCTGCCGGTTCTCATGTTATCTACCTGCTGCTTATAAGTGTGTTGGTGGGAGTGGCGCTGAAGGGACAGCTTCCCATCCCGCGTACTCCAGTGAACCGCGCGTTGCTGGCTTTTGCAGCATTCTTATATGTGTCGCTATGGCAGGGCGCTCTCTATCTGCGCAGTGATTTTCCATTGCTGCCTACCGATCCGCGCTTTTCAGTATGGAAAGACTATATGGCCATGCCGCTGCTGTTCGTGGTCACCATGGCGGCCATTCGCACACGCCGGCAAGTCCAGCTTGTCCTGCTGCTGGTGTGCTTTTCTATTCTAGTCGTGGACCGCAGCGCATTAATGAACGTGCTGTCTCACAACTTCAGCCACTTCGATGAGGGCAAGCGCGATGGAGGCCCGCTCGGCTACGCCGGATCCAATGGTCTTGCAGCCTTCGAGGCGCAATGCAGTTGCTTTCTGCTGGGATTTGCGGCTTATGAAAAACGCCGCTTGCGTAAATTCGCGCTCTATGGCCTGGTGGCCATCACTCTTTACTGCCTGCTCTACTCATTTTCACGCGGCGGCTATGTCGCATTGCTTGCAGGCTTGCTGGTGATCGGGATTCTTAAAAACCGAAAGATGGTCCTGGTGGTCGCTGGTCTGCTGCTCACGTGGCAACTTATTGTTCCGGTGGCGGTTCAGGAGCGCATTAACATGACCGTGGATGAGGACCAGCACCTGGAGGAGTCTGCCAATCAGCGGGTGCAGTTGTGGACTGATGCTCAGGAGTTGGTCCGCAGCAATCCTGCGCTGGGCACCGGTTATGCCACCTATATGTACATGGGAAGAGTTGAAGGCCTCAAGGACACTCACAACATTTATGTAAAGGTCCTGGTGGAAACCGGCGTAATCGGCATGGTGGTTTTTCTATGGCTGCTGGCCCGGCTTTTCAGCACTGCCTGGCGGCTGTTTCGCCAATCCGGAGACGCCTTCAGCAACGGGCTGGCGCTTGGACTCTTGTCGCTTCTGGGATGCCTGCTGGTCGCCAATCTCTTTGGTGACCGCTGGACATATATAGAGGTGAATGGCCTCGTGTGGGTGCTGTTTGCCATTGCCGCCCAGACTTTCATCTTCAATAGCGCTGCCCAGCCGGAACCGGTGGTCCTCGCCGATGTCGATGCTGACGTAAAGCCTCTCACCGCCAGTGTTGGATTGTGGGAAAGAGCCAGATCGTGACAAAAGCCCGAAACCGGAGTGAAGCACAGCTATGCTGCTGATCAAAAAGATCGTGTTCCTGTTGCTGCTTTCAAATTGTTGCGCAGCAGCCACATGGTACGTCCGTCCTGACGGCGGAGACCGGACGCAGTGTACCGGCCAGAGCGATGCTGCATGGCCCGGAACAGGAATCGACCAGCCCTGTGCGTTCCGTCATCCTTATTTCTTATTTACGGCAGACCAGAAGTATGGCGAAAAACCAAAGTGGATCATCGCCGGTGGTGACACGGTCATTGTCCGCAACGGAGAATACCGGGTCGGCTATAAAGGGCCGCAGGCGCATGATTCATGGCAGTTTTGCCCCGGTGATCCGTTCGGGTGTCACATGCCTCCACTTCCCAGCGGCAATGCCGGACATCACACCCGGTTGCTCGGAGAACATTATCAGCATTGCGGCAGCAAGCCTGTATTGCTGGGAGGCTATGGAGCAGACCGCATAGTTGATTTGTCCGGCTCTGCCTATGTGGATGTGCAGTGTCTGGAGATTACCGATCACGGCTCCTGTGCGCGCATTGGAAACTTCAACCAGTGCCGTTCGGATTATCCACTGGACGATTACGCCGGCAATGGCATAGTCACCAGCCGCGAGACCCATGACGTGCAGTTGATTGACTTGGATATTCATGGCCTGAGTTCCAACGGGATTCGCGGCCCCACAGGTGGAAACATTACTGCCATGCGTGTGCGCCTCGCCGGAAATTCCGTTGCGGGATGGAATTTCGACGATGGCACAGGTACGCCCAGCCAGGGAACGATCACATTGTCAGAAATAACAGTGGAATGGAATGGCTGTAGCGAAGAATATCCCATCACGCATTCCTTGCCTTACAACAACTGCGCCGACGATAACAGCGCCGGGTATGGTGATGGCCTGGGCACTGCATCAAAAAACTCTCCGCTGGGCTGGCAATGGAGCATAGACCATTCAATCTTCCGCTATAACACCCAGGATGGCCTTGACCTGCTGCACGTGCATGGCGCGAACTCGAGGGTCACCATCACCAGCTCCCGCTTCTATGGAAACATGGGCAACCAGGTAAAACTGGGCGGAGTGCAGGCAAGCGTCTTCCGCAACAATGTTGTCATTGGCAATTGCCGCTACCTGAGCGCGAATCATCCGGAATTGCCGCGGGGCCACAACTCCCATCTTTCCGACTTCTGCCGCGCCGGCGGCAATGCCTTTCTCAAGCAGATGCAGAACGGCGGGAAAGACATCATCCAGAACAATAGCTTTGCCGGAATGAATGGCGCGCCGGTCTATCTGGCTGATTGCCTGAGTGGATCCGGAACGTGTACTACCGCGAGTGTGCGCTTTGACAACAACCTGATTATCGGTTTTCTGGATTACAGCCGGGAAAACAGCGTCTACGTCCCGGCGCTCGACAGCGCCGAATCCACCAACTATTTTGCTCAGGCAGATGGCAGCCGCCGAAACAACCTGATGTTTCACACCCGCAGCGCCAATCCCATTGCCTGCGGCGGGCCGGGATCAAAAGGAGAGATCTGCAATGCTGCTCCCAGGCTTGTGTCGCAGGCTGACATCAACACTCTCGATTTTCATCTTGGGGCAGACAGCCCAGCCAGAGGAGCAGGTATCGCGATTACCGAGATAAACGCCGACATCGTGAATACACCACGTGGGCCCGCACACCATGACATTGGGGCCTATTCCTATAGGAGTGGCATGAGGTCTGCGGCAGCAGAGCATCCCACCGCGGAGGCAGAAAAGCTGTGAATGTAGAGCTTCTGCCTGTCACACACCCGGACGAGACACCCACGCCCGCAGCGCCCCGGCACGTCCTCTATGTAATGGACCGTCTGCCGCGCACGCTCGGCGGCGGCGAAAGCGTCCTGCTCAAAATGATCGGCTCGCTTCCGAAAGACAGGTTTCGTTGCTCTGTCCTCACATTCGATCTTGAGCCGGATTCAGCTTTTTCTGATTTAGATTGCCCTGTGCATCTGCTTCCGATGAAGAAGACCTACGATTGGAACGCGGTCAAAATGGCCTGGCGTCTGGCAAAACTCATCCGCTCAGAATCCGTGGACATTGTGCATACCTTCTTTGAATCCTCTGATATCTGGGGTGGCTCAGTTGCAAAACTGCTTACTTCAGCGCGTCTTATCTCCAGCCGCCGCGATATGGGAATTCTCCGCTCGACCAAGCACAGGCTGGCCTACCGCCTGCTTTCATGGATGCCCGACAAAGTCCTCACCGTATCAGGCCAGGTGCGCCACTTCTGCATTGCCACCGATCACATAAAGCCGGCTAAAGTCATGACCATCTATAACGGCGTAGAGCTTCCACCCCGTCCGGATACATGGCAGAACGCAGAGACCCGCAGGCTGTTGAATATTCCGGAAGATGCCCAGGTAGTTGTGACCGTGGCCAATATCAGGAGAGTGAAGGGAATTGACGTGCTTCTGAGGGCGGCAGAGAGAATAAGCAGGACAAACAAGAAAGCCGTCTTTGTCATTGTAGGCGGCATCTTGGAGCAGGACTACTTCGCAGAACTGCAAGGCTTGGCGGAAACCCTCAACATCTCAACAAACATCAGGTTCGCAGGCCGGCACCAATCAGCCACGCCGTTTCTGCAAATGAGCAATGTGTTTGCGCTGCCGTCCCGCAGTGAAGGCTTTTCCAACGCCCTGCTGGAAGCCATGGCCGCCGAGTTGCCATGCGTAGCAACGGACGTAGGCGGCAACAGCGAAGCCATCCAAAACGGCCTGAATGGCCTGATCGTAGAACCGGAGGACGAAGCGCCCTTGGCGGACGCGATTTCATTTCTGCTAAGCGACCCCATCAGGGCCAAAGAAATGGGCCAAGCCGCCCGCCGAACCGTAGAATTGCGATTCACTCCGGAGCGCATGATGGAAGACCTGCTGGAAGTGTATAAGGATTGTCTGCGGGGAAAGAAAGATCAACAGTAGGTGCCTATTAAAAACATTCCGATGGGGCGTCGGGTGCACCTTTTGGTCCCGAACCAGATTGCAACTCTGTTGAAAGCTGTTGAATTTTAGGGCTCGTTATGATTGATATTGAACCCTGTTGTGGGTCGCTTATGGAATGCTATTGAGCTTTGCGGTTCCTTGAGACTTCGGCAGCTACAGAATTGCCTACAGTGCTATCCACGTTTCAAACCAGATCTAAACGATGCCCATGTTCTATGCATATAGAGGCTTGTAAGCGGATTTGAAAAACGCCATTCACCACGAGTTCGGCCACGCTCCAGCACCTCATATTCGTGCAGCCTTTGAAGCAACTGGTCAACGTGACGGTCCTCATCGACACCAATGGCCTTCAATAAGTCTGACCGAGAGAATACTGCGTCAACGTTAGGCCGGCATAACTCTCGCAGAACATTCTCGTGCCTTGAATCCTGGAACAGCGACATGAGTTTCGCACCCACAAACTTGTGTCCCCACTCATCACTGGCCACGTTCGCGCATTCGTACGCCTCTTTCTCACCAATTGGCTTGTCTCTTTCGGCAGTTAATAAAGCCGTCTCCCCGATGAGGTGCATGACATGCGGGTGGCCGCCGCTGAAGTGAATCAGAATGTCCATTCCCTTTGCAGTCACGCTCTGTGCGGCCACATTAAAGGCATTGTAAAAAAACTCTTCGACTTCTCTGTCCTTCAGGAGCCCCAATTCCAAGAGGTCCATCTGTTGCGCTGCCCTGCTATTATTTCTTTTAATCGCATCGAAGCGATCGCGTGTGCCACAAAGCAATATGATTAATGGAACAGCCCTATAGGAATCGAGAAGCTCCTTCAAGAAATCAGCAAAAAATGGCTCTAACGCCACTCCATCAAGCTCATCGAACACTAAAACAAATCCCTGTTGTTTCCGGTTGTACAAACGAGATCCAAACTCTGTGAAGAAGGTAACTAATTGTGAGGCGTCCTTCGGTGCAGATTCTGCTAACTCTTTTTGTTTAATTGTCACTACACCAACTTTAATTTCAAGGATCCAATGAGAGAAAATTTCCTTAATCTTTTTCATTGGCAGAGCTTCATTACTCTTGGCTTCCAAAATACCTCTGATAGTTTTCACCAAAAAGTCTTCTAATTTCTTCGGTCCTGATTGAATGCCACCCAAATAGACATGGAATCCCCAACTATCCATTCGCTGTTCTATCACCCTGCGGCAGTAGCGAGCTAATGACGTCTTACCAATCCCGCGGTAGCCACTCAAATAAACGATGCGGATATTTCGGCGGGAAAATGCGCCAGCGGAATAGCGTGTAACCTTTTCCACCAGTTCCTTGCGCCCAACAAAGAAGCGCGGATCAACCGGGCTGTTCGGCTGGAACGGAAAGCGACTTGAACCATCCTCCCGCATAATTGTCATTAAATTCAATGTTGCAAGGCCCCATCTGTAACTTCGTCCACCACGATTCCTTGGGTGATGAGGCTAGATGTGTGCTCTCTATAAGCAGCGAGTGCACTTTTGTAAAACTCTGAATCTTTGTCTTCGTCCTCCTGAACAGATGGTGCCGCAGTGACGACGACATAGCGCGTGCCAGATGTGTTCTTAAAATCGCTCGTTTTTCCGGCTCTGCGCGAGAATTAGTGGGAATAGGCATTTTAGGCTGCTTTCCTGAAAGCTACGAATTCCGTCCTGGTAACCGCCATACGCTGGGCCTTGAGCAGCAGATAGTGCAGATTCTTGTAACCGCGCCCGCGCCGTAGCAAATTCTTGATGTTTCCATTCACAGCTTCGACCACGCCCATCGGAACTTTGATTC
>QHVI01000121.1 GCA_003223515.1 Candidatus Angelobacter sp. Gp1-AA117 | reverse complement strand
GTGCCCTCCAGCCGGTCTATGAACCACAGCCGCTGTTGCGCATGCGACAGCGGAAGCTTTTCCGGACGCTTCCCCGCCGCCAGCGGAGACCGGCCTTCCTGCGCGCCCTCGCGCAGATATGGACCAAGCTCGCCAACACTGGGAAATTCAAATAATGTCCGGATCGCCAACTCCACGCCCAGGATTGTCCTGATGCGGCTCACCAGCCGCGTGGCCATCAGCGAATGACCTCCCAGAGCGAAAAAGTTATCGTCCAGACCCACCTTCTCCAGACCCAGAACCTCGGCGAACAGAGAACACAGAATCTCCTCCTGCGGCGTGCGCGGCGCCCGCCACTCGGCCGCCGAAACCATCTCCGGCGCAGGCAATGCCCTGCGGTCCAACTTCCCGTTCGGCGTCAAAGGCAGCCTCTCCATCCGCACATAGGCCGCCGGCACCATGTAATCGGGAACAACCGCCGACAGGTGAGCACGCAACTGCTCTGCTCCCACACTCGCCGCTTCAGCCTCGCCGACGCCCGAAGTGGTGTAGTACGCCACCAGCCGCTTCTCGCCCGGCGTGTCCTCGCGCGCCAGCACCACCGCTTCCCGCACTCCCGGATGTTCCGCCAGCCGGGCCTCAATCTCTCCCAACTCGATGCGGAAACCGCGCACCTTCACCTGGAAGTCATTACGGCCCAGAAACTCGATGGTTCCATCCGCCAGCCAGCGGCCCAGGTCTCCGGTCTTGTACATCCGCGCCCCAGGCTGGTTGCAGAACGGATTCGGCACAAACCGCTCCGCCGTCAGTTGGGGCTGATTCAGATACCCCCGCGCCACTCCCGCTCCACCAATGTAGATCTCTCCCGGAACGCCCGTGGGCGTCGGCCCTAATCTCGCGTCCAGAATGTAGATTTGCATGTTAGCAATTGGTTTTCCGATCGGCACATAGTGGCGCGGAGCAGGTTCCTGCGGGACCTCATAGATCACGCATCCCACCACTGTTTCCGTGGGACCGTATTCGTTGATCAATCGGATGCCCGGTTGGATCTGCCGCCATAAATTGGCGGTGGCGGTCTTGAAGGCTTCGCCTCCAACCACAAACAAACCGGCTGAACCGGACAGCTTTCCGGAGAGAATGCTCTGGCCTACAACGTCAAGATGCGAAGGAGTGATCTTCACCAGTTCCTGGGATCGATTTTGCGAAATCAGGTTTGTTAAGCCGTCAATTTCATTTCCCTCGGGAAGCAGCCTTACCGCTCCTCCGCAGAGCAGCGGGCCGTAGATGCCAGTAATGGTGGCGTCAAATGAGAACGATGAAGAAACAATTGCTCCTTCTCGGGGACCATAAACCTGCACGGCCCATTGCAGATAGTTCATCAATCCGCGGTGCTCGACCGCAACGCCTTTGGGCAGACCGGTGGATCCGGAAGTGTAGATGATGTAGGCCAGATGTTGTGAAGTGAGTCCGAGAGCGCCGGGATGGAGATTGGTTTCGGGCTGCCCCTGCCATGAAGAGGCCCCCTGCGTCAGATCAAGGACGGGCAGCTTGGCGTCGAGTTCCGCGAAGAGTCCACGCAGGTGGTTCTGAGTGAGCAGGGCCAGCGGCTGGGAGTCTTCGAGCATGAAGCGGAGCCGTTCGGCAGGATATCCCGGATCCAGGGGCACATACGCTCCCCCAGCCTTCAGGATCCCCAGCAGCCCGATCACCATGGCCTCTCCGCGCTCCACACAGATGGCCACCCGCTCATCCGGCTTCACTCCCAACGCACGCAGATAGTGCGCCAGCCGGTTGGCCTCCTCATTCAGTTCCGCATAGCTGAGGCTCCGCTCCCCGCACACCACCGCCGTGGTTTGCGGGCTCCTCTCCACCTGCTCCTCAAACAGCTCATGCACACATTGGTCGCCGGGAAACTCGGCTTTGGTTTCGTTCCATCCGTATAACACCTGTTCCCGTTCCACCTCGCCGATCATGGGCAGACGGTCGATGGTTTGGGCATCGTCGGCCACCATGGCCTTCAGCAGCGTCAGCAGATATCCGCTGTGCCGCCGGATGGTCGCAGCTTCGAAGAGCGCGCTGGCGTATTCGACGACTCCGTGTATGGTGTCGCCTGCCGCTTGCAGAGAGAGTGTCATGTCAAACTTGGCCACTCTATGCGGCGATGGTTCGAAGGTTTGCACTTCCAGCCCCGGCAACTCCAGCCTGGGTTCCGTCTCGTTCTGCCAGGCAAACATCACCTGAAACAGAGGACTGTGGGCCAGGCTGCGCACCGGTTGGGCCAGTTCCACCACTTGCTCGAAGGGGATATCCTGATGCCGCTGTGCAGCAAGCGACTGCTCTCTGGTTTGTTCAAGCAGTTCCCTGACGCTGGGGGACCTCGACAGGTCCAGACGCAGGGCCAGAGTGTTTACGAAAAACCCGATCAGGTTCTCAATCTCGGCCCGTCCGCGATTGGCTACCGGAGAACCAATCACCACATCCTGCTGCCCGCTCAACCGCGCCAGCAAAATCGCCCACCCCGCCAGTAGCGTCATGTACAGGGTTGTGCCCTGACGCCGGCTCAGATCCTTCAGACCCGCCGTTAGTTGTTCGTCCAGCACCAACTCCACAAAGCCGCCGGCAAAATCCTGCTGCACTGGGCGGGTATGATCCATCGGCAACTCGAGCAGCGCCGGCGCACCCGCCAGTGTGGTTTTCCAGTAGGCGGCCTGCTGTTGCAGAATCTCGCCCTCGATCCACTGCCGTTGCCATACTGCGTAATCGGCGTACTGTATCTCCAACTGCGGCAGGGGATCGGCTTCCCCGCGTAAAAACGCTCCGTAGAGTGCGTTCAATTCGCCGGCCAACACGCTCATTGACCAGCCGTCAGAAACAATGTGGTGCATGGTGACCAGCAACACATGCTCGTCTTCGGCCATACGGATCAGCCGCCCGCGAATCAGCGGACCTGCCTCCAAGTCAAAGGACGCTCTGGCTTCCAGTTCGCTGAGAGCGGCAAGTTCCGCTTCGACCTCGTTGTGGCCACGCAGGTCGTGCTCGAGGAGACGGAAGCTGCTCGCTTCGACAGCTCCTATCTCCTGCACCGGTTCTCCGTCGCGGAAGGCGAAAGTGGTGCGCAGCGCTTCATGACGAACCAATATCCGGTCTAGCGCCCGGCGAAGAGCGGTGCGGTTGAGATCGCCCTTCAGATGCAGGCCAAACGGAATGTGATAAGGTGCACTGGCCCCGTCCATCTGTCCCAGAAACCACAGCCGCTGCTGCGCAAACGACAGTGGCAAACGCCCGCTTCGTTTTGCCGGCATAATGCGTGGAAGTTCGGCATGTGCCGCACCCTGGAGATGACGAGCCAGATCGGCCAACTCGGCATGCGCGAACAGATCGCGGATCTCCACTTCCACACTCAATACCTGCTGCAGGCGGCTGATGACCCGCACCGCCAGCAGGGAGTGTCCGCCGAGGTCGAAGAAGTTATCGTGGCGGCCTACCTTCTCCAGATGCAATACCTCGGCCCACACCTCCGCCAGCTTCGTTTCTATCTCTCCCACAGGTGCTTCATACCCACGCGCCGCATAGGCCTCCTGTTCCGGCATAGGCAGCGCCTTGCGGTCCAGCTTCCCGTTCGGCGTCAAAGGCAGCCTCTCCATCCGCACATACGCCGTCGGTACCATGTAGTCGGGAACAACCGCCGATAGGTGCGCCCGCAACCGCTCCGCTCCCACCCTCGCTGCTTCACCCTCGCCCATTCCTGAAGCCGTGTAGTAGGCCACCAGCCGCTTATCCCCAGGCTGGTCTTCCCGCGCCAGCACTACCGCCTCGCGCACTTCCGGGTGTTCGGCTAACCGCGCCTCAATCTCTCCCAACTCAATCCGGAAGCCCCGGATCTTCACCTGATGATCGTTCCGCCCCACGAACTCGATGTTGCCGTCCGCCAGCCAGCGGCCCAAATCCCCTGTGCGGTACATCCGCCCGTTCGGATCATCCGTGAATGGATCCTTAAAGAACTTTTGCGCCGTCAGCTCCGGCCGGTTCAGATAACCGCGCGCCACTCCCGCTCCACCAACGTACATCTCCCCCACCACCCCGACCGGCACTGGTTCCCGGTGGGAATCCAGTATGTACACCCGCAGGTCAGGAATGCGACAACCGATTGGACTGTTCCCACTCCTTCGTTCGCTATCGACTTGTTCCAGGGGGCGGTAGGTCACGTGCACAGTAGTTTCGGTAATGCCGTACATGTTGATCAGCCGGGCAGGCCCGCCGTTGTTCTGCTCGTACCACGGCTTGAGACTGGCCACATCGAGGGCCTCTCCGCCAAAAATCACATGGCGTAACCGATGTGCTTTCCCGCTCTCACCCTGGGCTGAAATCAACTGTCGAAATGCACTTGGCGTCTGGTTAAGAATCGTCACTCTTTCCTGACAGACCAGCTCATAAAACGCTTGCGGGGAACGCGCCGTTTCTCTGGAGACCACAACTAGGCGGCCACCGTACAACAGTGCTCCCCAAATCTCCCACACAGAAAAATCGAAGGCATAGGAGTGGAAGAGACTCCAGACATCCTTGTCGTTAAAATGAAACCAGGCTGCGGTGGCGGTGAACAGACGGGCAACATTCATGTGCTCGACCATGACGCCCTTGGGCTGGCCGGTGGAACCGGAGGTGTAGATCACATAAGCCAGATGCTTTGAGTTCAGTCCCACACTGTTCCGATCCGGATTGGTCTCTGGTTGGCTGCTCCACGCCAGTGCGGTATCGCTGAGATCAAGCACCCTTACGGCGTCCCGGATTCCGCTGAACAAACCCTGCAGATGTTCTTGCGTCAGCAATAGGATCGGCGCGCTGTCCTCCAGCATGTAGCGCAGCCGTTCTTCCGGGTATGCCGGATCCAGCGGCACATACCCTCCTCCAGCCTTCAGTATGGCCAGCAAACCCACGATCATCTCAAAGCCACGCTCCATGCAGATCGCCACCCGCTCATCCGGCTTCACGCCCAATTCCCGGAGATAGTGCGCCAGCCGGTTGGCTCGGGCATTCAGCTCCCCGTAGCTCAGTTCCTCCTCTTCAAACACTACCGCCGTGGCCTGGGGACTCCTGCGTACCTGCTCTTCGAACAACTCATGCACACACTTGTTGCTGGAAAAATCGGCTTGGGTCTCGTTCCACTCGTACAGCACCTGCCGCCGCTCTGAAGCAGGGAGAACATCGAGAGTCCGTACCGCCGTGGCCGGCGCTGTCTCCAGCGCTTGCACCAGCACTTGCAGCGCCGTGCGCATGTATTCACACACCCGCATCGGACCGATCGCCGCCTGCACCTCCGCCGTGAGCATAAAGCCTTCGCCCAGATCGTCCACCGCAAGCATGAGCGGATAGCTGGTGCGTTCTTCGCTGCGCAGCCAGTGGATGCCTGCCCATGCCTTCATCGCGTCGGCCGATCGAGCCTGGGCCGCACCCGAACTGTGACGGTAGTTCAACAGCGCGGAGAACAGCGGCGCCGACGCCGGCACCCCGCTACACCTCTGCGCCAGAGCCAGAGAGGCGTGCTCGTGACGCATCAGATCCCCCAGCAGCGCATGAGTCTTGTGCACCCCAGCTTCTACACTCTGCTCCCCGAGGTTGATGCGCAAAGGCAGGGTGTTGATAAATAACCCCATGACCTGGTCGCTGCCCTCACCCCCCTGCATGCGTCCAAAAAGCACCGTGCCGAACACTACATCCTTGCGTCCCGACACTTTGCTCATCACCATCGCCCAAGCCAGATGACACAGACTGGCCGCACTGACCCCCAGCCGGCGGGCCTGGCCGCGTAGCCGCACGGCCAGTTCACCGTCCAGCACCAACTGCCCTTCCTCGATCCCGCTGCCATCCCCCTGCACATCCAACAGCCCGAACGGAGCCGTGGGTTCTTCCACATCCCCCAGCATCTTTCGGAAGAAGGTTTCATGCTCCTCCCGGCTTATCCCCAGCCGAGCCTGCGCCACGAAGTTGCGGAAAGGCAGCGGAGCGGGCAGCGAAGCTTGCTGTCCCAACAGATGCACCTGAATCTCCGCCTGTATCACTTCCAGCGTGGTGTGGTCGCCCGCCAGGTGATGGTTCAACAACATCATCAGCCAGCGATCCTTTTGCCTGTCGTAGGATAAGTAAACGCGCAGCAGCGGCGCCTCCCGCACTTCGATGCGGTAATGTCGCGGATCAAACAGGGCATATAGCTGCCCGGCGACATCACCTGTTTCCGAATCCAGTTTGATCTCCTCCACCGGTAGAGGCGCTTGCCGCCAGATTACCTGCACCGGTTCGGTAAGACCTTCCCACAGCACCGCTGTGCGCAGGATGTCGTGCCGGTCAATCACTCCCTGCATGGCCGCCAAAAAACTGTCCACACGTGCCCGGGTATCGAAGCTCATCAGATGTGCCAGTAGATAAGGATCGCCCTCTCCGCCCAGTAGATAGTGGAAGAGGATGCCTTCCTGCAAGGGAGCCAGCGGATAAATGTCCTGCACATTCTCCGCTCCGCCCGGCACCCTGCTCACGATCCGGTCGATCTCCTCCTGCGTCAACTCGATCAGCGACAACATCTCCGGCGTGATGGCCTGACAGCCGGAGGGAATCCGGTTGGGGGGAACCTCGATGGCGGAACCCGAGGCGTCCACGCTGGCCGCCAGCTCGGCCAGCACAGGGGTAGAAAACAGCGACCGCACATCCACCTTAAAGCCGTTGCGGCGCATGCGCTCGATCAAGGTTACCGCCAGCAGGGAGTGTCCGCCAAGCTCGAAGAAGTTGTCCTTAATTCCTATTTGCCTGATCCCAAGCAGCTCCTGCCAGATCTGAGCAATCTGGTTTTCCACCGCGGTCCGCGGTTTTATGAATTCCCGCTGCATTCCACCCTTGCTTCGAGCAAGTCTGGCCAGTTCATCGCGGTCAATTTCTCCTGAGGCAGTGGTTGGCATCCGCTCCAGCAGCTGCAACTTGCAGCCAAAAGGTAGCGACTGTTCCAGTTCCGTGACATCTACCGCACTATCCCGCGAAACACAACAGGCCGCCAGCCGTCTCAACTCAGGAGAGCCGTCTTCACAGTGCTGGCGAATTGCTTCTTTGCTCGCATCCAGCCCTATAAAAGGATGAATACAATCACGACGAAGAACCGCCAGCATCGAAGGAACACCCTGTTCCTGAGCGATGCTGTAATAGCCTCGTGCACGAGCGGCTTCCTTCGTGGCCAAACCACGGCTCATTCCTGTCTCTTCCCACAAGGACCAATTCAGGCAATAGCTGTGTAAGCCGAGTTCTCGCTGAAAATCGGTCAATGAGTCCAGGAAAGCATTGGCAACCGAGTATGCACCGACCGAGAAACCGCCAAGGAACCCGTTAACCGATCCGAAAGAAAGAAAAAGCGCTTGAGGTGAGTGAGCAATCAGGCTATGGAGAGCCAGCGATCCCTGGAGTTTGGGACGCAAAACGGCATCAAAACTTTCTTTGGTTTCATCAACTAATGCACGTTCCTGATAGACGCCCGCCAGGTGAATAATGCCTGCGAGTTCAGCATTCCAACGGTGTTTGGCATTTGCAACGGCGGCGGCCAGACCTGTGGAATCAGAAACATCAACGTGCCTGTAATAAACGCAGCCCAGGCGCCCCAATTCCTCGTACACTTTCCGTTTTTCATCCACTTTGCCATTTGTGTTCGAAGATTCCGGCTGGCTATGAAGAGGTGTGCGGCCGACGATAAGAATACGTGCCTGATAGTTGCTGAGCAGATATCTTGCAATGTGTGTGCCGATACCTCCGAGACCCCCGGTCATCAGGTAGAAGCCACCCTGCTTAAATGGCAATGACTCGCTGTTGCCTGTCCGGCTGAAATCCACAGGCTGCAACCTTGGGACCCACCGGCGACCGTTGCGCCACGCCCTTTCACAATTTTTCTCCTGCGCCTGAAGTTCCATTAGGACCAGATCAACATCGTCGTCCACGCTGGCGCCGGGCAGGTCTACGTGTCCCCATTGCAGCCAGGGGAATTCCTGTGAAGCCGTCTTAAGAAGTCCCGTAACGGCACCGCGGGTGCAATCGAGTTTGTCGTCCTTTCTTATGGATTGGCTATGGCTGGACATCACCAACAGCCGGATAGGGCGATGTGATTCCGGCAACACGTTCAAACCCTGAATCAGGTACAGCGTCGGAATGAGATTTTCATCCACCGAAAAGTCGAGATGGCCGGGTTCACACCATTGGCGTGGGGCTCCGCAATATGTCGCCAGATGCAGCACCTGTGCAATCGGGGTACCCTGCATTGCAATCGTGGAGAACAAGCGCCGGTAGTCCTCAGGATCCGCCGGATTGAGCTGAAAGTGATCCGCTTCGATTTGCTCGAATTTCGCGCCAGCACGCACCATGATGCACGCCCGATCAAGATGCGCCATTTTCTCGCACACTCGTGCTCCCAGGCCAAGTGCGTCGAGAAACACCACGGTGCGGCCAAGACCCGCCACTGGGACGGTTTTGATCTTCCTGGGCCGCCAAAGCTTTTGATAGAACCAGCCAGGCAGGGTATTTTCATTTTCGAGCGCCAGATCTATTTCTTTGAGGATCGAGTTATAGCCGCCGGACTCGAGCGATCGCCTCATCTGATTCCGCTGTATCTTCCCACTGGTAGTCTTGGCAAATTCGCTTCGTGTCAAGGGAACAACAAACGCCGGACTAATGCCGAGGTTACTCGCCACAACCTTCCGGATCTCACTTACCAGCCTGATCTTTTGCTCGCTATCCTCAGTTTGTGGGACAAAGAAGACAGCCAAGCCTTCAGTTCCCGCAAGCGGATCAGTCACGGCAGTCGCAGCGCTAAAGGTAGGAATGGTTCCTGGAATCCTGTTCACAACCTCCTCAATCTCGTATGCATAGAAGTTCGCACCGCGAACGATGATCATTTCTTTTTCGCGGCCCGTCAGGGTCAGCCGTCCATTCCAGATGAAACCCGAGTCGCCGGAATTGAACCATCCATCCCCGACAAATGCCTCTCTGTTTGCAGCATCGTTGAGTAAGTAACCCCGAGTTACGACACTCCCTTTGATCTGGAAACGGCCGATCCTGCCCTCTGGCAGAGTGTTGTTTTGCTCGTCGGTAATCCTGATCTGCACTCCGGGCACGGGAGGTCCAAGATCTACAAAGGCAGTCGCTGAGGAACTCTCCGGCGCGGCTGGTTGCAAAGCGCCATTCAGGGAGGATTTCAGGAACCAGTGAAAGCCAGAATTGATATTAAAGTCATTGACGTAGGTCACGCATGTGCAGGCCTCAGCCATGCCAAACGTTGGCTGCATCATCGACGGCGTGATCCCAAAGGGAGCCGTGCGTTCAAGAAAATCAGACACTACAGGTAACGTGACTTGCTCGCCCCCGTTCATCAGAAATTTTACCGACGACAGATCCCAGTGCTTGCCCTGCGTCCCGGCCAATGCATCTGCTATCAGCTTGTAGCCGAAGTTCGGCGACCAAGTGTGAGTCACTCGATAGGCATCCATGGTGTCGAGCCAGCGCAGAGGCTCGGAAAGCACGAGATTGGTGGCAAGCTGGATTTCCTGACATCCGAGATAAACATCTCTGAGATTCACAGTGAGAGTAGCCCCCACATGGTCTACTGGGAGCCAGTTGAGAACCACATCGTCGGGTGAATAGGCATTGAACTGGGCGGAAGCATGTATGTGAGCGATCACACCGCGATGACTCTCTCGAATACACTTTGGCGTTGCCGTACTTCCCGAGGTGAGCTGCAGGAAAACCAGATCCTCGGGCCGGCTGGGATGAATATTGTCCGTGGGAAGGTTCGAAAGGAGATCATGCACCGACAGAACCTTGAACTTGTCGCCAGGGAAAATTTTCTCAAGGCTGGGCAATGATGTGGTCAGGAAGGCTCCCCCAATCAAGGCCGGCCCCTCTAACAGCTTCCACACGTTGTAAAGCTTGTTTACGACGCCATTGCGATCTGCATAGGATGGGGGCACCGCAACATTGACTGGCGTAATGCCACCCAAAACACAAGCCCAGAAGCAACTGAAGTGCTCCGGCAACGATTCGCATTGCAAGATTACCCGGTCTCCCGCCTTCAATCCCTTCGCGTGCAGCCCGCCAAGGATTCGCCTGGCATCTTCCAACAACGCCGGGTAGCTTTGGAAATGCGCTTCATCCGAACCGGTGATATGGAGGATACCCTTGTTCGGGTATCGCTCCGCTGTTCTGAACAACGCCTCCGTTAAGGTCTTTGGAGCATCGTCCGGGATCAACAACGGTCCCCCATCGGCAAACGCCGCTGCTGTTCGTTTTTGTTCTTCCCTGGTTTCTGCGATCGAACCTTGCTCAGGTTCTTGCGCCAGACCACTGTTGTTCAGTGCTTCCGACTTCCAGCCAGAAATCAGATCGGCCAAATGCAACCTCGCACTCTCCGGCGCAAAGCTGTGCGCAACGATTGCAGCTTGAGCAATGTCAGGCGCGCTACTCAGCCGTTGTTCCCAGCGCGAAATCACATGCCGGTCAACCACCGGGACCTGAGTGAGTGCCTTCAAGTCGATGTCTCCGGCTTGGGTCAGTGGCAGCCGCGCAAGAGGAACATAGGCGGATGGCACCATTACGACCGGCAGGATGTCCTGCAGGTGCTTACGATAGCGATCTGGCTCCCAGGATCCGGTGGAAACCAGATAAGCCGTCAGCTGCTTCTGTGAATCCGGGCCGTCGCACACGATTACAGCGCACTCTTTGATGGATGGATCTTCGAGTAACGCCGCCTCTATGTCTTCGGTTGCAAAGTTCTGCTCTCCCAGCCATGCATATCTTCCCCGGCTATAGGAAATCTCCAGGCGTCCATCGTCGCGGCGGCAACCAATATCTCCGGTTGATAACAGGTTGATTTCTGGATGGCCTTCTAAGCACACGCGTTCTTGCCGTTCTTTGCCGGAGCCAGTTCGGGGTAGAGACTCTCCTCCAATATATATTTCACCTTTGACTCCGGTAGGCGCGGGCCGTCGGTTGCTGTCGAGCACATAGATACGCAGATTGCCTGTCGAATTGCCAACAAGGGAATCGCCTGTATCTTCCTGGCCGGCTTCGTAACGCAGGTAAGCCACCTCCATGGCCGCTGCGAATGGAACATAGTGGTGGTAAAGTGCGCATCTGGAGTTCTGGAGGATTTCTTCCACGATTGCGGGCTTCAGCGTTGGGCCGGTGCAAGAAACACACCGAAGTGTAGCCAGCTTTGCTCTGGCGTCGGCAGGAGCGTGCATCAAAGCGGGCAATATGGAAGAAGGCAGGTGGGCAATCGTGATTCGGTGTCTTTCGATCAACCCCCGCAAGCGCGCCGGATCAGCCTCGGCTTGCTTGTCGGTAATCACGATGCGGGCCCCGTGTAGCAAGGGCAGGAACGTTTCCGGTACGAGATTGTGGTCCGCGAGCGATGCTCGATGCAGCATCGAATCAGACTCCACAAAATCGAGATTCGCCGCCAGCCACCGCAGCCGTTTGCCGATGGTGTGATGTTCGACGAATGCGGTCTGCCTCCCACGATGCAGGACATAGGCAAGGTTTTCCGGTTTCGCGAGTGGCTCTGGATCGCCGCATGTGATTTGCATCGTTTGCTCCAACTCCTGATTTAACCAGATGACTGTTCTGCCGTAAGCCAATGGATCCGAACAAACTGAGCGCTGAGTCACGAAGAATCTTGCGGCCGCCGCCTCCAAAATGTATTGCTGCAATTGCGTCGGATAAGCAGGATCTACCGGCACATAGGCGCCGCCGGCTTTCAGAATCCCCAGCAGCCCCACCACCATTCCCACTCCCCGCTCCACACAGATCGCAACCCGCTCCTCCGGCTTCACTTCCAGGTGGCGCAGATAATGCGCGAGCCGGTTGGCCAACCAGTTCAACTCCTGGTAGGTCACCTTCTCAGTCCCGCACACCACCGCCACTGCGTTCGGCGTCCGCCTTACCTGCTCCTCGAACATCTCATGCACACATTCTGTATGCCCATGCTCGTTTGTCGTATTCCACCCGTAGAGCAACTGCTGCCGCTCCTCTTCGCCCAGCACCTCCAGACTGTCCATCACCGCTCCCTCATCGGCCGCCATCCCCTCGACCAGCCGATGCCAATATCCCGCGTACCGCTCCGCCGTCTTTCGCTCCCATAGCGCCTTCGCGTATTCCATGCTCGCGAGAATCTTCCCGCCCGCCTCGCGCAAGTCCAGCGTCAGGTCGAACTTCGCCACCCGGTGCTCGGCCAGAGGCAAGCGCTCCACCTTTAACCCCGCCAACTCCACCTTCGCCCACCCAGTGTGTTGCCACGCCAGCACAGCTTGAAACAATGGACTATGCCCCAGACTCCTCTCCGGCTGCACCTGCTCCACTACCTGCTCAAACGGCATGTCTTGGTGCCGCTGCGCCCCCAGCACCTGCTCCTTCACCCTCTCCAGCAACTGCTTCACCGTCGGCCGCCCCCCTAGATCCACTCGTAGCGCCACGGTGTTCACCAGGAATCCAATCAGCCCTTCCAACTCCACTATTCCCCGGTTCGCCACCGGACTCCCGATCACCACTTCCTGCTGCCCGCTCAGCCGTCCCATCAACGCCGCCCAACTCCCCAGCAGGGTCATGTAGGGCGTCGTCCCCTGTCGCCGGCTCAGACCCTTGATCCTCGTCGTCAACTCCTCATCCAACTCCACTTCCACAGTTCCACCCTTATAATCCTGCTGCTCCGGCCGCGCATGGTCCGTCGGCAACTCGAGCAACGCCGGCGCTCCAGCCAGTGTGGTTTTCCAGTAGGCGGCCTGCTGTTGCAGAATCTCGCCCTCCATCCACTGCCGTTGCCATACCGCGTAATCGGCGTACTGTATCCCCAACTCCGGCACGGGATCGGCTCCCCCGCCTAAAAACGCTCTGTAGAGCACATTCAGTTCTCTGACCAGTACCCCCAGCGACCACCCGTCAGAAACGATGTGGTGCATGGTGAGCAGCAGCACATGCTCGTCTTCGGCCATACGGATCAGCCGCCCGCGAATCAGCGGACCTGCCGCCAAGTCAAAGGACGCTCCGGCTTCCAGTTCGCTGAGAGCGGCAAGTTCCGCTTCGACCTCGTTGTGGCCGCGCAGGTCGTGTTCGAGGAGACGGAAGCTGCTCTCTTCGACAGCGCCTATCTCCTGCACCGGTTCTCCGTCGTGCAAGGCGAAAGTGGTGCGCAGCACTTCATGACGAGCCACGATCCGATCCAGCGCCCGGCGAAGAGCGGTGCGGTTGAGATCGCCCTTCAGATGCAGGCCGAACGGGATGTGATAAGCCGCGCTGGCCCCTTCTATCTGCCCCAGGAACCACAACCGCTGCTGCGCAAACGACAGCGGTAAACGCCCGTCTCTCGAGGCGGGGACGATGGGCCGGAGCGTGGCAAGCGGAGCAGGGCCGGTAAGCCGATCGACGTATGCCGAGAAATCTTTGAGGACCGGGAACTCGAATATCGCAGGCGACTCTATCTCGCGATGCAAGACCTGTTCCAGCCGCGCCAGCATCTGGATGCTCGTCAGCGAGTGTCCACCCAGAGCGAAGAAGTTATCCTCGCGTCGAATCTCTGACTTCTCCAACAAACTCGACCAAACGCCCGCGATTAGTTCTTCCGTGGGGGTCAATGGCAGACTGCCGGCGTCTTCCATCGCCTCTTTGCTCTGCAGTCCGAGGAGAGCCTTGCGGTCTACTTTGCCATTCGCGGTAAGCGGCAACGTCTCCAGCTGCAGCAAAGCCGCGGGCACCATATATTCCGGTATGCGTTGCTGTAAGTGGCTTCGCAACCTGTCAACATCCAGCCGCTCGCTGCTGACCACATAACCGATCAGGCGCATCTCCCGGAGCTTGTCCTCTCGCACCACTACGCCCGCCTGCGCAATCCCAGGATATGCGAGCACTGCGGCCTCGATCTCTCCCGGCTCAATTCGGTGTCCTTTTATTTTCAATTGATCATCGAGCCGTCCCAGGAACTCCAGGTTGCCATTTTCCTGGTAGCGGACCAGATCGCCTGTGCGATACAAACGCTCACCGCTGGTTTTACTGAAAGGATTGGGTACGAACTTTTCAGCCGTGAGTTCCGGCCGGTTCAGATATCCGCGCGCCTGTCCTGAACCGCCAAGATAGAGTTCTCCTTTGACGCCAACAGGCACCAGTTCCATGTGCCCGTCCAGAACGTAGGCTTGTGTATTGGACTGGGACCGCCCGATAGTTACCGCAACATGTTCATCGTGCTTTACTTCGGCACAAATGGCATAGGTCGTATCTTCGGTGGGCGCGTAGAGATTCAACAATCGCTCTACGGATGGATTCTGATCGATTGCATCAATCGACTTCGGCTGCATCACACTCACCGCGCTGCGGTGAGGAATCGCCATCCTCTTGGTCCATCGAGTAGAGCTCGAGGTGTAAATGACCCAGGCCAGGTTCTCGGGATCTAGATTTACGTTTAGATTTTCGCTGCTCTGCTTTTCGATTTCTTCTCTCGCCTTTTCTAAGTCCACCACGTGGTCGGCGCACCCAGCCATCTGCTGAGCGAATCTTTCATTCGTTAGTACAATCGTGGCCCCGGCATCCTTCAACATGTAGCTTCGCCGTGTGGCGGGGTCATCCTGTTCCAAAGGCACGCAGGCTCCGCCTGCCTTCAGCACTCCCAGAATGCCGACCAGCATTTCCAATCCGCGCTCCATACAAATGCCAACTCTGACCTCAGGACCAACGCTCATCTTCACCAAATAATGGGCCAGTTGATTCGCGCGCCGGTTCAACTCCCCATAACTGATCTGTCCATCCTCATTCATAACCGCAACCGCTTGCGGTGCCTTTGCCGCTTGGTCTTCGAACCACTGATGCACGCATTTACTGGTCGAGTACGACGCCTCCGTACGGTTCCACTCCACCAGCAACTGTTGCTTCTCAGGCTCGCTTAGCATTTCCAACTCGCTGATCCGGGTCTCCACCGACACCGCGATTCCTTCCAGCAGGGTTCGATAGTGCTGCAGCAGCCGCTTGATACGTTCCGGGTTGAATAACTCTGTCCGGTACTCGAGTAACAACTCCAACTCGCCATCTTCTTCATGTTCATGCGCCGACAAGGTCAGATCGAACTTCGAGGTGCCGGTCTCCAAAGTGCTGGCTGTGGCTTCCAGCCCCTTCCATGAGACCGTCGGCAGAGGAGCATTTTGCAGAGCAAACAAGACCTGAAAGAAAGGCGTATGGCCGAGATCGCGAACCGGATCCAGGGCTTCGACCAAACGCTCGAAGGGAATGTCCTGGTGAGCGTAAGCCTGCAGCGAAACGTCGCGCACCCGCTGCAATGACTCAGCCACGGAAGAGTCTCCCGTAAATTGGGTGCGCAATACCAGGGTATTTACGAAAAACCCGATCAGTGATTCCAGTTCCTGCCGGCTCCGGTTGGCGATCGCCGAGCCTACCGAGATATCTGTCTGACCGGTATAGCGGTACAGAAGAATCTCGAAGCCCGCCAGCAACGTCATAAATAATGTAGTGCCCTGCTGGTCGCTTAATAACTTCAGTTTGCTGAGCAGTAGCTTGGGCAGACGCGACTTCTCCGTCGCTCCCGCCTGCGTTGGCCTGGCCGAGTACGCACGATCTGTAGGCAGGCTTAACGTTTCATGGCCTGCCAGCTGCTTTCTCCAGTAATCGAGCTGCCGTTCCAGCACCCCGCCCTGCAGCCATTCCCGTTGCCACTCCGAATAATCGGCATACTGAATCGCCAGAAGTGGCAATGGGGAAGCCACACCTCTGCTGAAAGCGTCATACAGCGCGTTGATCTCTCGCAGCATCACCCCCAGCGACCACCCGTCAGAAACGATGTGATGCATCACCACCAGCAGGACATGATCCTGCTTCCCAAGTTCAAGCAGGCAAGTGCGGATGAGCGGCCCGGTGGCAAGATCGAATGGAAGCCGCGCCTGCTGCTGCAGGAATTCCGGCATCTCACTCTCGCCCATCTCAACCACAGGCATGGATAAAACAACGGTTGAAGCGATATTTTGTCTGGCTACGCCGTCGGTCTCCGGGAAGCTGGTGCGCAGCACTTCATGACGGGCAACAATTTCCTGCAGGGCGGCATGCAAGGCTTCTCTGTTTAAGGGGCCCCGCAGCCGCAAAGCTACCGGAACGTTATATAAGCTTGCTTCCCCCTCGTAGCGTGACAGGAACCACAAGCGCTCCTGGGCAAAGGACAATCGCGGAGACTGCTCCCGGGGCACAGCCCGCAGAGGCGGAGCCGCTGTTATGGCTGCCTTATCCACCTGGAGGGCCAACCCGGCTACCGTAGGGTTTTGGAACAGGCTGTGAATCGGTAATTCCACATGAAACACTTCCCGGATTCGAGAGACTACCCGAGTCGCCAGCAGGGAGTGTCCGCCCAGCTCGAAGAAATTGTTGTGGCGGCCCACCTTCTCCACTTTCAAAACTTCGGCCCAGACATCGGCCAGCTTCGTTTCCACCCCGCCCACCGGCGCTTCATACCCACGTGCCGCATAGGCGTCCTGTTCCGGCGCGGGCAGCGCTTTGCGATCCAGCTTCCCGTTCGGCGTCAGCGGCAGATGATCCAAATACACATACGCCGCCGGCACCATGTAGTCAGGAAGAACGGCCGACAGGTGCGCCCGCAGCTGCTCCGCTCCCATGCTCGCTGCTTCAGCCTCGCCGCTGCCTGAAGCCGTGTAGTAGGCCACCAGTCGCTTATCCCCAGGCTCGTCTTCCCGCGCCAGCACCACCGCCTCGCGCACTGCAGGGTGTTCCGCCAACCGGGCTTCGATCTCTCCCAACTCGATCCGGAATCCCCGGATCTTCAATTGGAAGTCATTCCGCCCCACAAACTCGATGTTGCCATCCGCCAGCCAGCGGGCCAAGTCCCCGGTTTTGTATATCCTCGCCCCTGCTTCGGTAGTAAATGGATCCGGCACAAACCGCTCGGCTGTCAATTCTGTGCGATTTAAGTACCCTCTGGCCAATCCCTCTCCGCCGATGTAAAGCTCTCCTGCCACGCCTATTGGCGTTGGCTCCCCTTGCGCTCCCAAAATGTAGACGCGAGTATTCGTAATCGGTCGTCCTATCGGTATGCTTCGCGCCTTTTCTGTCACAGCATCAATTTCGTGAGTTATCGCAAAGGTGGTTGTTTCAGTGGGGCCATATCCGTTGAGCAGGTGCTGTGGGCGATTGCCATCTAGCACCCGTCCGATGACTCGCGGATCAAGCGCGTCGCCCCCGACAATCAGATATCGCAGACCGGAGAATTGTTCCGCCAATGCGTCGGCATATTGATTGAACAAACCTACCGTAAGCCACAGGATGTTTACCGCCTGCTTCTTCAGTGTTTCTCCAAACTTAGCGGCATCCAGCAGCACGGATTGGTCGATGACCACGATGCTTCCGCCATTCAGCAGCGGCGCCCACACCTCCATGGTCGCGGCATCGAAGGCTGGGTTCGAAGCGAAAGCTACCCGATCACCCGCCTCAAACTTTGCATAACGGTTATTCAACACCAGGCGATTAATCGCCCGGTGCGGCACCATGACGCCCTTGGGTCGGCCTGTAGAACCGGAGGTGTAGATCACATAGGCCAAGTTCCCCGGACCAACATTGCCCTCCGGGTTCCGGTCACTCTCGCGCGTAATCTCGTCCCATTCGTCCTCTACACAGATTATGTGCGCGCTGCTGCCCCGCATCGGCTCGGCAAACCTCGTTTGGGTCAGCACTACCGCCGCCTGAGTGTCCTCCACCATGAACCGGAGCCGCTCCCGTGGATGTCCCGGGTCCATCGGCACGTACGCTCCCCCAGCCTTCAGCACACCCAGCAAAGCGACCACCATCGCGATGCTCCGCTCAACCATCAACCCAACGATTCCTTTGTGCGGTTCCACTCCACCAGCAACTGCCAGCGTTCCGGTTCGCTCAGCATTCCCAACTCGCTGATCCGGGTCTCCACCGACACTGCGATTCCTTCCAGCAGGGTTCGATAGTGCTGCAGCAGCCGCTTCATACGTTCCGGGTTGAATAACTCCGTCCGATACTCGAGTGACAACTCAAGCTCGCCGTCTTCTTCACGCGCCGACAAGAACAGATCAAACTTCGCGGTGCCGGTCTCCAAAATGCTGGCTGTGGCTTCCAGGCCATCCCAGGCAACTGTCGGCAGGGGAGCGTTTTGCAGAGCAAACAAGACCTGGAAGAAGGGAGTACGACCGAGCTCACGAACCGGATCCAGAGCTTCGACCATGCGCTCGAAGGGAATGTCCTGGTGAGCGTATGCCTGCAACGAAACGTCGCGCACCCGCTGCAATAACTCAGCCACGGAAGAGTCTTCTGTAAATTGGGTGCGCAACACCAGGGTATTTACGAAAAACCCGATCAGTGATTCCAGTTCCTGCCGGCTGCGGTTGGCGATCGCCGAGCCAACTGAGATATCTGTTTGCCCGGTATAGCGATACAGAAGAACCTCAAAGCCTGCCAACAAGGTCATAAATAATGTAGTGCCCTGCTGGTAGCTGAATAACTTCAATTTGCTGAGCAGTGGCTCGGGCAAACGTGACGTCTCCATCGCTCCCGCCAGCGTCGGCCTGGCCGAGTGCGGACGGTCTGTGGGAAGGTTTAATGCCTCATGGCCTGCCAGCTGCTTTCTCCAGTAGTCGAGCTGCCGTTCGAGCACCTCGCCCTGCAGCCATTCCCGTTGCCACTCCGAATAATCGGCATACTGTATCGCCAGGGGCGGCAATGGGGACGCCGCACCTCTGCTGAAAGCTTCATACAGCGCGTTGATCTCTCGCAGCATCACTCCCAGCGACCACCCGTCAGAAATGATGTGATGCATCACCACCAGCAGGACATGGTCCTGCTTCCCAAGTTCAAGCAGGCAGGCACGGATGAGTGGCCCGGTGGCAAGATCGAATGGAAGCCGCGCCTGCTGCAGCAGGAACTTTGGCATTTCACTCTCGGCCATCTCAACCACAGGCATGGATAAACCAGCCGCCGCCGCGATCTTTTGTCTGGCTATGCCGTCGGTCGCCGGGAAGCTGGTGCGCAGCACTTCATGACGGGCAACAATTTCCTGCAGGGCGGCATGCAAGGCTTCTCTGTTTAACAGGCCCCGTAGCCGCAAAGTTACCGGAACGTTATATAAGCTCGCCTCCGCCTCATAGCGTGACAGGAACCACAAGCGCTCCTGGGCAAAGGACAATCGCGGAGACTGCTCCCGGGGCACAGCCCGCAGCGGCGGAGCCTCTGTTATGGCTGCCCCCTCCAACTGAAGGGCCAACCCGGCGACCGTGGGGTTCCGGAACAGGCTTTGAATCGGTAAATCCACATGAAACACTTCCCGGATTCGAGAGATTACCCGAGTTGCCAGCAGGGAGTGTCCGCCCAGCTCGAAGAAATCATTGTGGCGGCCCACCTTCTCTTGTTTCAATACTTCGGCCCAGACCTCGGCCAGTTTCGTTTCCACCCCGCCCACCGGTGCTTCATACCCGCGTGCCGCATAGGCGTCCTTTTCCGGCGCGGGCAGCGCTTTGCGATCCAGCTTCCCGTTCGGCGACAGCGGCAGACGATCCAAACGCACGTACGCCGCCGGCACCATGTAGTCAGGAACAACGGCCGACAGGTGCGCACGCAACTGCTCCGCTCCCACACTCGCTGCTTCAGCCTCGCCGCCTGAAGCCGTGTAGTAGGCCACCAGCCGCTTCTCCCCCGCCGCATCCTCCCGCGCCAGCACCACCGCCTCGTGCACTGCAGGGTGTTCCGCCAGCCGGGCTTCGATCTCTCCCAACTCGATCCGGAACCCCCGGATCTTCACTTGGTGATCGAACCGTCCCAGATACTCCAGGTTTCCATCGCAACGCCATCGTCCCCGGTCTCCAGTCCGGTACATCCGCGCCCCGCCTTCCGCGCTCAACGGATTGGCGATAAAGCGCTCCGCTGTCAGGTCGGGCCTATTCCAATAGCCACGCGCCAGCCCCACTCCTGCAATGTAGATCTCTCCTTCCACTCCTACAGGCACCGGCCCATATTCCGCATCCAGCACATACATCTGTGTGTTGGCGATAGGTTTGCCGATTGCCACGCCTTCAGCCAGCTCTCCCAGCCGGCAGGGCCAGTACGTTACATCGATGGCCGCCTCGGTCGGACCATAGAGGTTGTGCAACTCGGCCGGAATTGCTTTCAGGCACTTCTCCGCAAGTTCCGCGCTTAACGCTTCTCCACTGCAGATGATCCGCCGCAGTTTGCCACACCTCTTCGCCTCACCCGAGTCCAAAAAGGCCTGCAACATCGAGGGAACAAAATGCAGGGTTGTCACTTGGTGCTGCTCGATTGTTTGTCCCAGATATTGCGGGTCCTGATGCATTCCCGGCGTGGCCATCACCAATCCGGCGCCTGTCATCAGCGGCCAGAAGAATTCCCACACCGATACATCGAAACTGAAAGGCGTTTTTTGCAGGACCCGATCGTCGCTCGTTAACTGGTATTTCTCCTGCATCCACTGCAACCGATTCTGCAGGCCGCGGTGTGTATTCATAGCCCCCTTGGGTTTTCCCGTCGAGCCTGAGGTGTAGATGACGTAGGCCAGGTTTTCGTCCTCCAGCCTTACTGCAACATCCGCCACGCTCTCGCGCTCTATTTCCGCCTGCTGGTCCTCCCCACAGATCAACCGCACCCCGGGATTCGCGAACAGTTCCACATGCCGCTTCTGCACGATCACTACCGGGGCCTGTGCGTCCTGCGCCATGTATTGCAGCCGGTCCGCCGGATACCCGGGATCCAACGGAACATAGGCACCCCCGGCCTTGAGTACACCCAGCAGGAAGACCACCAGTTCCACCGACCTGTCCAGGCACACCCCAACGCGCACATCCGGTTCTACGCCAAGTTTTCTGAGGTAATGGGCAACCTGGTTTGACCTCTGCATCAACTGCTCATAGTTCAGCTCGACTGCTCCGAAGACGACAGCGGTACTGTCAGGCGTGGACATCGCTTGTCGCGAAATCTCGTCATGCACGCACCGCCGGCAGTCATAATTCTGCCGGGTGTCGTTGAACCCCTCTACCATCTGCTTTCGCTGCTCAGCCGACAACATCGGGAGCCGGCTGACGTGGCTGTCGGGATGCTGTGCAACCGCCTGCAGCAGGACCTTGAAGTTCTCAGACCAGCGCATGACGGTCGAGTGGTCGAATAAGTCGCTGCTGTACTCCCAGGCCCCAACAATCCCGTCCGGTCCCTCGCCGACCGTTAAGGTCAGGTCAAACTGCGCTGTTCGCTGTTCTACGGCGACGTGCTCCAACTGTAAGCCGCCCAGGGTTACCTGTGCCTGCGGCTGCCCCAGGGCAAAACGCACGAAATCTTCCGAACGGCTCCCATACGTCTGCTGAAAGACAAATGCGCTCTGAAAGATGGGAGGCACTGCCGGATAGCGCACAATCCCAAGTTGCTCAACCATGAACGAGAAGGGATACAACTCGTGCGCAAACGCTTTCGAAACCCGGTTGCGAACCTGCGACAGAAATTCAGTGAATGGTTGCCGATGCTCGAAATCCGCCCGCAATGGCACGATATTCACAAAGTACCCCGCAATGTTCGCAAATTCCGCTCTTGATCGGTCCGCGATCGGGCAGCCAACGATAACCTGTTGCTGAGAGGTGAGGCGATAGAGCAAAACCTGGAACGCCGCCAGAAGTGTCGTGAAGAGCGTGGCTCGTTGCTCCTCTCCAAGCTTCTTCAATGCCTTGGTTAGCCTGGCGTCGAGACTGAAGGGGAGGGAAGCGCCACGAAATGTCTGTACCGGCGGACGCACGTGGTCTGCGGGCAGGCTGAGCGGCGGCAGCTCTCCCGCCAGCTCGTTCTTCCAATAGTCCCGCAGTTTTTCTCCGGCAGAACCGGAAAGTTTCTCTCTCTGCCATTCCACAAAGTCCGCGTAACTGTATTCCAACGGAACCAGGTGGGTTCCGGCTTTATTCGCGTAGGCTTGATAAAGTTTTCCAATTTCATCCAGCAGCAGCGTAAGAGACCAGTAATCGGCAACCAGGTGATGGACGGCAATGTGCAGCAGGTATTCTTTTTCCGAGCGGACATAAAGTGCAGTCCGGAACAATGGGCCGAGCGTCAGGGAGAAAGGCCGCTGGCTCTGTTGGACAAGAGTTTTCTCCAGTTCTGCCTGGCTCCAATGGCGGGCGTCGAAATATTCAAAGCAAACCTCGACTTTGTCTGCAACCTGCTGAACCGGATAGGGCGCGCTGGCCGTATGAAAGCGGATAGGTTGCAGGCTGCTCCTTTTCAACTTTCCTCACAGGGGACTTCGTATTTTTCGTCGCTCGTCGAATCACTTCAGTAATGGTCGAGTCACCGAAGAACTCCGCGACATCTACCTCGACCTGAAACTCAGCTTGCAGCTTGTGAGCGAACTCAATGGCGGCCAGTGAATCCAAGCCATAGGCTGCGAAAGGTTGGTTGAGGTCAACCCGCTCCTGGTCAATTCCCTGGGTACGCGAAATTTCCTGCGCTACCCACGAAGCCAGCCCGTACGGCCCGTGCCCATCCAACTCGGGGTTGGAAGGTTTTGGCAAAACTGGCTCGAGCTGCTTTCTTTCCTGCCACTCTCGCAGAACATAGAGTTCCCGGTTCAGAAACGCATCTCGACATGCATGGCGCTGGATCTTGCCGCTGGAGGTTTTGGGAATCGTGCCCTTTCGTATCAGGACAATGGCGAACGCCTGCAGTTCATGGCCGGCCACGATGTTTCGTGCAATAAGTTTTATGAGGGCGTCGAGTTCGTCAAGGTCACTCTGAACAATAGATTCCGGGTCTTTGCGCACCGCAACCTCTTGCACAATGACGAGGCGCTCTTCCCCTTCGATCTCCACCGAGAATGCCGCTCCCGACCCAGGCTGCAAGACAGGATGGCTCTGCTCGACGGTAAGCTCTATATCCTGTGGATAATAATTCTGCCCGCGAATGATAAGCAGGTCTTTCAGCCGGCCAGTTATAAATAGGTGGTCATCTTTCAGAAACCCCAGGTCTCCCGTACGAAGAAATGGGCCTTCGTCAAGCCCGGGTATCCGCGCGTTGAAGGTCTCTTCTGTCTCTTTCGCTTTTCGCCAGTACCCCTGCGCAACACTCGGGCCGCTGATCCATATCTCGCCTACATCACCAGCGCTGCATGGTCGTAGCGAATCCGGAGAAACGATTCGCACGGCCTGCTCCACCGGAGGACGGCCACAGGCCACCAGCAGCTTGCCTTGTTTTTGAGATATCTTTGCTCCATTCCCCGATCCGCCATTATTCGAGTTACCGTTGACTCCATGGTTCACGGTAGTGACGCCGTTCGGATCAAGACCTCCACTTACAAACAGAGTAGCTTCAGCCAGGCCATAGCAGGGAACAAAGGCCTCGCGACGAAAACCACAGTCGGCGAACTGTGCGGCAAATCGGTTCACCGTTTCCAAGCGTACTGGTTCCGCGCCGTTGAACGCCACCCGCCACGAACTCAGGTCCAGTCCGCTCCGGTATTCAGGACGGATTTTGCGCATGCAGAGTTCGTAGGCAAAGTTAGGTCCGCCGCTGGTCGTCGCCTGATAGCGGGAAATGGCCTGAAGCCAGCGAAGCGGTCGCTGCAGGAAGGCGACCGGCGACATCAGGATGCAGGGCACTCCGGCGTACAACGGTTGCAGTACGTTGCCGATAAGCCCCATGTCGTGAAAGAGCGGCAGCCAGCCTACAATTACACTGCCAGGCTTTGTATCAAACGCATTCCGGATCATCCGCTCGTTATGCAGAATGTTCGCGTGACTTACCATCACTCCTTTGGGAGCGGCCGTCGAGCCGGACGTGTACTGTAAGAATGCGATATCTGTGCCGCTTACAGCCGGCGGAGTCCACAATTGATCGCCATTGACAGGGAGGGCATTGGTGTCAATCCACCTGACATGCTCCCCCGCCGATGCCGTGATCATGTCGCGAACCGCGGGAGATCCGGGTCCGGCGGTCAATACTACGGAGGGCTGGGCGTCGGCCACCACCGACTCGACGCGGGCATTTCCTTTCTTATTCAAACGAGGCGCATAAATTGGAACCGCGATTACACCCGCACAGAGACAACCGAAAAACGCAACAATGTAGTCGGCTTCCGAGGAATTGAGAAGCAAAGCTCTTTCGCCTGCCGCTGACTGCTTCTGCAATTCAGCCGCGACCTGGCGCGCTCGGTTGTATAGCTCGCCATAGGTGAGCGTGCTTCTCTCTTCTTCCCCGTCGGCCAGAAACCTGTAGGCGATCTCGTCTCTCTGCGTCTCTGCCCTCAACCGCAACACGTCAACCATGGTTGCGATTGCCACCTCGTTCGATATCGTGGTCGCTTTGCTCATACTTATCTCTCCCAAAAGCGGACTAGCCGGCGATGATGTCATAACACTCTTTCCCTGGAATACAGTGGAAGCCTATGATGTATGCAGACAGAATTCACGCAGCAGAGGAAACCACCGCGGTTCTTGCCAGAGGCCGGGGTTCGCTGCGATTGACAAGGAATGATTCGAGTAAGGTACGCAGATAGCGGTATTGAAGATCCTGAATATAATGTCCGGCGGCAGCCATGCGGATACGGGTGTTCCTGACGCGCGTGGCGGCGAGCAGTTCAGTAGCGGCGGCGTCGCTCGCAATGTGATCATCATTTCCGGTGATGACCATCAGCCGATTGGTTAACTTTGCCAGTTTCTGACGAAGCGGGTAAATCGCATCCGAGGCCAGCCTGTTTGCGTACCTCGTCAGCGACGGTGTGGTCGACATCGGGCTTGCGATCTCAAAAACCCGCGATCGGTCGGGTAACGACCATACAGGCAATCCGCTCTTACCAGGATCTGCGGCGCTTGCATTCACCTGGGCGAGCGTGAATTTACACAGAGCGCTGGTCATTGCCGGCTCACGACGCACTACATCCAGCATTCCCAGAATCTTGCGGCCGTACACTGTGGCGAATCTTTGGTCAGAGGTAAAGAATGACGGGGCGAGAAGCACAAGCGAATCAACGGCTGTCTTCTCGGTAAGTTCTATCGCAGGCAAATGGCCATTGCACCAGGCGAGCACATCCACCTTGTCAAAGCCCTCCTGCCGCACAGCGAGAGCGGCGTCAGCGGCGTCCATTTCCGCGGTGGTGTCGGTATGCAGGCCTCCGGCGAAAAGGTCGCTCGCGCGGCTTTCGCACATGAGAATACGAAAGTGATCGGTTTCGTCCGCCAGCAATTGTATCCATAAGGCGGCCGGGACACCGCTCGCATTGATCAATACCAACGGCTGACGCCCGCGACGCCGGACGAAATATCTGGCTCCGCTCTTTAATTTACGCTCTTCATAATCGTCGCGGAGAACATGCTCGATCGGTTTTTTGGGAGATACCGACGGAGCGAGCGAGACTGCGCCGCGCTCCGCTGCCTCCGCATCTGTGGCATTCGCCATGAGCAGCTTCCACGCGTCATCGGCTTCGACGGCGGTATCATCCAACGGAATGTCGGCCCGCCGCAGGAATTCCACGCACCGTTCGACCAGAGCCTGCTCCCCTGCGAACTGCTTTTGAGTGCGGGATGGGCCGTCCGGCGCAGCTCTGCCGGTCCTCACCGGTTGTTTAGAAAGGTATTCCGGATCACGGCGAATAATCTCGTCTACCGCGTTCAGCATGAGCGAATTAAACAGTTCACCGGCCATTGACCACCTGAGATTTTCCATTGGAGCCTAGTCGACGAGGCTGCAAAGCATGACAAAGGACCCTGCAATGTTCTCTTCTGGCGCGCCGCGCCACCTCGGACGTGGCTACCGTGTCGAAACCGTGAAATGTTTCGGGATAGTGGTGCAGCTCGACGGGCACCCCGGCCTGGAGCAGGCTTTGCGCGTAATTAATACCCTCGTCTCGCAGCGCATCGTAATCGACCGTCATCACGTAAGCCGACGGAAGGCCACGAAGGTCACACGCGCGCGCCGGAGCGGCATAGGGCGACACATCCCCGCCGGCCCTCTCACCAAGATAATGCGCCCACATGCGTTCGGAGTTTCTGCGGTTCCAGCCCTGGATGTCGACAAAGCGGATCATCGATGGAGTGATCATGCGGTCGTCAGTTACGGGGTACAGGAGGAGCTGAAACGCCGGCACGCGAACCCCGCGATCACGGGACATAAGGGCCACAGCCGCGGCAAGTGCGCCGCCCGCGCTGGCGCCGGCAACGGCAATGCGGGAAACGTCAATGCCGAGTTCGTCGGCTTCGGCCATCGCCCAGAGATAGACCGCATAGCAGTCCGTGATGGCCGCGGGGAATGGGTGCTCGGGCGCCAGACGGTAGTCGACCGCAATTACCACGGCTTTGGTCTCTTTCGCCATTTCCAGACATCTCGGATGCTCGATCTCAAGATCTCCGAGCAGAAAAGCCCCGCCGTGGAAATAAATTATCGCAGCAGCGGGTTTGACCTGGTCCCGGGCAACGTACAGCCGAACGCGGACGGCGGACGTGCCATCGGAAGGGCAGATCCGATCAACAATGTCAACCTCTGGGTCGGTCAGCGCGTGAGATCCCAGCAGAGTCGACAGCCGAACGAACCGATTCATTTCGGATCGGGCAGCCACCGGATCGGTACAATCAAGGCGCGGCAGCATGCTCATGGCTCTCCTGAGCTCAGGCTCCATTGAAACTCCCGCAAAGTTCATCGTCAGGTTTCTGCAAGCGAACGAACGCGTATGCGCCGCGAAGACTGGAGATCGCTGGGAGATTTTCTGGCGTGATATCCAGCGGTGAGCCGCGGAGATTCTCAATAAAAGCCAGGAATGAGATGAGGAGCAGCGAATCGAGGATTCCGCTCTCAATCAGATCAGCATCGGGGTCGAGTGAGGCGGATTCCACTCCGGCCACTTCATAGAAAAAGGTCCGGGCCCGCTTGATAAATACTTCCTCGGTCAGCTCTTCCATCTGTCCACCTCCAAGCCGCTGTCGTAGCTCGGCTGCTACGACAGCGCAGGTCAGACCAGAATTGGGCACAAATCGGACCAGCAGACCAATATCTTCGCCTCCAGCAGGAAGATGCAAAGGAACCCCCGCAACTTCATGAATCCCATCAATCTCAAACGCGGCACTCTCCACCTCGTCAAGATAAATCGAATGGCCGCCCTTCATGACGACATTCTTGAGCCGCCCCACGATCCAGTACCGACCCTGCTCGTCGCGTCTGAAAAGATCTCCGGTCCGAAGCCAGCATCCGTGGAAGGCAGCCTCTGTGGCATGCTTATTCCGATAGTACCCATCGAATACCACCGGACCCGACAACTCAAGCTCCCCTTCGCCGGGGCCCTCCACCACGGTTCCGTTTCCATCACGCAGCTGAGCCTTGAGCAAGGCCGGACTGCCAAAGGTGTTTCGGCCCATTCCGCGCTCATCATACTCACCGAAGAAAGAGGGGCACATGGATTCGGTGAGTCCGTAGGCGTTGAGCAGGCCGAGGCCAAATCGGCGGTGAAATTCCTGCTGTGTCCGCTGCGATAACGGCGCACTGCCTGAGATGCAGGTGGGAACTTTGCGCATTCCCTGCGCCGGGGCCCCCAGCTGGTTCAGAAGTTCGACCAGCGGCGGCACCAGAAAGATCTGATCGATGTCGTGATCGGCAACTGTTTGCCAGTACCCGGGAGCGGTTCGCAAGTTAAGTTCCGGCAGGACAACAACGGCAGCGCCCGCGCAGGCGGCCCACATGTAATGGATGATGAGAACGCCGTATCCGGAGAGCCGCATGCTGCAGGCAATGTATTTGGGCGCGACACCACGATGTCGGACAATGGCCGCGGCCGCCGCATATATTGCCGTCACCAATCGATCATGCGGTATGACAATGCCCTTGGGGTCTCCGGTACTCCCGGAGGTATAGGCCAGCAGCGCGGCCCCTTCCGGCAAATCCGCATATTCGTCTTTTGAGGAAGGGGCGTTGAGCAGCGAAACCGTAAATTCCGGATCCAGCGTGATGGACGCATCCGGCCAGCTATGGGAATAAACCGAGCGGCGCACGCTGACTCCCCATTTCGGGTCGACCAGCAGTGCGGTACCCGCAAGGCGCCAGATTCCGAGCAGCAACGGCACTGTATCGGGGTGGTCTGCCAACTCAACCGCGCAAAGACTTTGCCGACCTATGCCAGCTGCTGCAAGCTGAAGACTCAGTTCTTCGCCCCGGGCAGCGAGCTGCGCCCACGACAATCTCATGCCCACGTAAGGTTCACGCTCGAATATTAAGGCAGGCTCATCCGGGCGCTCGCATGCGAGCGCTGTATAAATGTCGAGAAGGTTCATCATATTTGTATGTGCTTTTCCTCGCCGTATGGTGGTTCGTCCACAGCATGCCATCGCGAGGCTGTCGAGCTTCAAGGAATTCCTAATATCGAGGGGGGCTCGCGATCATCTGCCGGAATCGGACTGCAGGTATTTCTCGAACCAATGATGGGCGTAAGGTTCGTCGTTGAAGGCGTCGACTTCGATGTAACCTTCCTTTCGGTACAGTGCCTGAGCCTCGGCCAGGGTCCGATTCGTTTCAAGATGGAGCACTGTAAATCCCGCTTCCCGAGCAATGGTCTCAAGCGTATGGAGAACTTTGCGTGCAACACCACGCCTGCGTGCGGATGAAGCCGTCCACATTCGCTTGATCTCAGCCGTTGTTGGATTCTTGCGCTTGAGCACGCCACATCCAACAGGATGGCCATCCAGCCGGGCCACGACAAAGTAACCCCTCGGAGGAACTAGATCCTCGTCGGGAGCGGGATTGCTTTTGACCGGATCGAAACCTGTGTCGAAACGCTCCGCTAGTTCCCGATAATACTGCTCTATGCACCAGCGCGCGTCGGCGCTATCCGGTACGTCCACTTTCACTTCGACCGTATTCGTTTGGCTCAATTCATCTAGTCCGTGGTACATAGCAGTTCTCGCGATAGGGCAGGCCGCCATGGTCTCACCAGCTCTCCCGCCAGTGTAACCTCCGCAAACCGCCCCTGGAGCGCCTGAAGGTTCAACGGAGAGAAAGAGTCTTCTCCGCAATACCTGATTGAGTTAACTCCGAATTCCGTGGTGGATGTAACGAATTGCTGGAGGCGGCTCCGCTGTTCTTTGGTCCATCTCACTCTGTTTCTATATCAGGACAAAGCAAAACTCTTAATAAGCCACAGCCGCATTTGTGGACCGGAAAACTTCAGCGCAAATCTCGTGCAACTGGAGGTCACTGACTGCTCTCTGGATGTCCAGCACCTGCTTCACTCTTATGGAGACTTGGTCGAGTTTTTCGCCTTCCACGTGATATCCGAGCTTTTCAAGTTTCGAGCGCAACGCGTTGCGGCCGCTTAGCTTGCCAAGCACCAGGCTGCTTTCGCTGACTCCCACGTCCGAGGGGTCCATGATTTCATAGGTGCGCTTATTTTTGAGCATACCGTCCTGGTGAATCCCCGCCTGGTGCGCGAATGCATTCGCCCCCACAATCGCTTTATTGGGCTGAACAACCATGCCAGTCAAGTCACTCACTAGCTTACTCGTCCGCCAAATCTCCTTCGTGATGATGTTTGTCTCTAAACTGAACAAGGGCGCCCGTGTTCGCAGTGCCATGACAGTTTCCGTCATGCACGCATTGCCGGCTCGCTCCCCGATACCGTTGATGGTTCCCTCGACTTGGCGGGCCCCATTTGCGAGACCGGCCAGTGTATTCGCGGTGGCCAAACCCAGATCATCGTGGCAATGCGCACTCACGGTGACATTAGCAGAAGCAAAGTGGTGATGAATAAAGCCAATCAATGCGCCGTACTCTTCCGGCGTTGCGTACCCGACTGTATCCGGAATGTTGAGAGTCGTGGCGCCGGCTTCCACCGCCGCTTCCAGCACCTGCACCAGATAATCGCGATCGCTCCGGGTTGCGTCCTCCGGGCTGAACTCAACATCATTGCAGAGATTGCGAGCGTAGGCGACCGAACTCCGGGCCATCTCTATAACTTCGGGTCGTGTCTTGCGCAGCTTGTATTCCATATGAATGTCGCTGGTTGCAAGCACAATATGGATGCGAGGATAGATTGCATCTCTGACACCGCGCCACGCGCTATCGATGTCCGCGCGACTTGCACGCGCCATCGCAGCGATGCCAGGCGGATCCGCTATCAAGCCATGCTTGTTGGTGCGCTTCGCTTGGCCTACGCTTTTTGCGATCTTCTGCACACCGCTCATATCCCCTGGACTGGAAACTGGAAATCCGGCTTCGATCACATCGACGCCCAACTTTGCAAGCTGTTCTGCGATCTGCAACTTCGCGTCAGCGGTGAGTGAGACACCCGGGCTTTGTTCCCCATCGCGCAGCGTTGTATCGAAGATTCGTACGAGCTCAGGCTTGGTGGGTTGCAGGCTGGGGTTAGGGACTGGCAAGTTATCGCGAGATGCTTTCATCGTCGTCTCCTGTTACATCCTGTCACATTGATAGTTGAGCCTCAATCGCCGATCGGTTGATGAGCGATCAGTTTGGTTAGCTCCTCCGCAATCCTGCAGAGCACGAGTTGTTCAGCGCTGTGCAAAAAGAAATGATTGCCGGCAAAGCGAAAATATCGAACCTCTGCGGTCGTTTGAGTGAGCCAACCGTTCAGCCCTGCCTCGGTGCTGAGCTCGTCTTCGTTTCCGGAGAGAACCACAATCGGGCACTCTAACGGTTCCTTCTCGACATACCGGTACTGGGCCGATACGGTCAGATCGGCTCGGAGCCGCGGAAGCCAAAGGTCGCGCAGCGCCGCGTCCTGCAACAAAGCCGCGGGTGTGCCGTTGTAGGCAGTCACTGCCGCAACAAACTCATCATCCGGAAGCAGTTGCATCCCGGCATCCCGCCACTTGAATTGCGGTGCGTTCCGCCCCGAAGCGATGAACATTTCAGGTTGGCGAAGCCCTTGTTCACGCAAGAGTCGTGCAACCTCGAATCCGATGAACACGCCCATGCTATGACCGAAAAATACAAATGGCTTGTCCAGCGGCAGGATTTCGGCAACCTGGCCCGCAATTTCATGCGCGTCGGTCAACAGCGGCTCATCAAGCCGGTACTCTCGCCCGGGAAGCTGGATGGCCACCACTTCATGCTTAGTCGCGGCGCTCGAAGTGCGCCGGACCACACAAGATGACGGCATTACCGCCGGCTTCGTAAGCCTTCAATGGGCAGGATCCCAGGGCAGCACTCTTCCGTTCATCCGGATGAATACTCGGATGGATAGCGTGGATCCCCTTACATCGCCCTGTGCTTATTAAAAGCATCAACTACGCTTTGACCGGATTCAATATCTCTGCGGACGTTCCTCTCCAATTGCGTCTTGGCAAACGCCCGGTTAAGGATCTCCCCTTCCGCCTCGTGTGGAATGACACACACCCCGTCACCATCGCCAAAGATCAGATCGCCAGGTCTGATCCGCACCTTGTCGATTGTGATCGAACAGCGAAAATCCACTACATTGTGGCGGCGCTGCAAACCGTAGGCGTGACAACCGTGAGCGAAGGCGGGAAAGTTCAGGGATAATATGGCGTTGCCATCGCGAAGATGTGCATTGATCACGACGCCCGCTGCACCTAAGTTTTGCGCCCGCATCACCAGCATGTCCCCCAACCTCGCAACATGCGTTGGCCCGCCGCTGGCGATATATACCTCGTTGGGACGAAGCGCCTCGATGGATTCGAACAACAATCCGAACGGCTTAGCATCAAAGCGCGATGGCTCCCCGTATTCGACCGGTAGTTCATCTTGTACCGGCATAGCGCGCCCGATCAGCACCATGTCGCTTCGTAAAGGGCGAATATGCGCCGGCAGCATTGGATATCGAAACCCAAGCTGCTCCATCACGTCGCTGACAGGAGGAGTTGAAAGTTCTTTCCGAATCCAGGCAAATAGTTCTTCGTCCGATTTCCACTGCGCCATGTCTTCGTCTCTGGACAGAACAGATTGGTTACCAAGAAACATGTCTAACTCCTGGCTCGGTTTGCCACCCAGCCCTGAAAATTGCCGGGCGGGCACACTGGAATCTTTTTTTTAACCAGCCAGAGGCTTCGCCCTCGTCACCGTTCTACTCCAAAGGATATCAAGGGGGCGAAGCCATTTTGGCTAGCTAATTAGAGTGGCGGTTAAGCGCTGGTTGTAGCAACCACCTCCATGGGCGGACGCACTTTATTGTGGTGATAGTGGTCTTCTCCCAAAACCAGGACCGTTGAATACCTGTCCAGCGGCAGTTCTTCCCCAAAGTGATGGAAAGACTTTTGGCCGTCATACACCTTCACGTGGGTTGGCACGAAGCGGGTCGCCCAGCCCATGCGTGTCTGGTCCTTGGTCCTGTTGGGATTGGAGCCGTGCATACACCGCGAGGTGAAGATGCAGAACTGGCCAGGCTTCATCACCATATGGACCGCCTTCGACTCGTCTGGCTTCCAGGTTGGATCGAGCTTCAGTTTGTCGTAATCGTAGCCATAGAAGCCGGCCTTCTCTCCAGTGTCAATCGTCTTCTTATTGAAATTTTCGGGTTCAAACTTTATATTCTTTTTTTCATCGAAAAACCACGTCCGATGAGTTCCAGGCATGACTTTGAGGCAGCCATTTTCCTTTGTTGCTTCGGCCATCGCGATCCAGGCTGTAAGCTCCCAGGGCCTGCCCTGGTCATATTCTTTCAACTCTTCTTCCGCGGTTGGAAACAGCTTTTCCGTTCCCTCGAATTCGACGAAGCTTTCCGCCTGGTGCCAATCAGTACCTTCGTCTCCGGGGTACTTGGGAAACCACTCTGTACGCCAGCTCAACACGTTAGGTCCAAGAATACTTGAAACGCGATGAGTTATCTTTGGATTGTTAATGATCTGATTTAGCGCCGGAATATCGAGGTGCCGGTCATAGTTCAATTTGCTCTTCGGAAAAGGTGCGTTACGGGTGTCCAGCAGATCCATACGTACCTCTTCGAAAAGGCTCGTCATTTCGTCTGGTTCCATCAGCGTGAAGGGACCCAGATAACCATTGTTGTAAAAAAATTTCTTTTCCGCTTCGGAAAGATAATAGTCCTTCCTCATATAACTCTCCTTGATTTGTAAGTCTTGGCTTGTTTTACTGACTGGTTGTTAACGCCGCCTGGCTCTCCTGGAGCAGAGAATCAATCTTGGCGGCGATGGCTGCTATTGTGGAGTCAGTTTTGTGGAAGAACATGCGGACAGGCACAGCTACTCCGGTCTCACTATGGATCCGTGTCAGGATTGCACCCAGATGCGTTGAGTTACCGCCAATGTCAATAAAGCGATAATCGCGGCGCACTCCCTTGACTCCGACTACATCTTCGATGATGTTAGTTAGTACAGCTTCAGTTTTCATGTGTAGCTACCACCTCCTCAGCTTCCTTTGTCATGCGAACCGTAAGAATGGATGTGAGTGCCTTACGATCCGCCTTGCCTGACGACAGTTTCGGAAAATCGTCGAAAATTGCGAGATAACGAGGCACCATATAAGCTGGCAGCTCGTCCATAAGACGAGCACGAATCCGAAGGATCTGCTGATCGGCGTCGAGCGTCCCCGCTTTGCCGCTCTCATTGAGAAGGATTCCTGCAGCCAGGACTTTTTCCCGATACTTAGTCTGGACCAGGACGACCTCGGAATCGTGCACATTCGGCACACTATTGATGGCGCGCCGCACTTCATTCGGGTGTACGCGATAGCCGCCGATTTTTACTTCGTTATCTTTCCGCCCAAGGTAGAAGAGATTACCATCATCCTGATAAATACAGACATCACCACTGCGATAGCAGCGTATGCCGTCCAGATACGTCACAGCAGCCTCCGTCTCCGCCGCCAGGTTCCAGTAGCCCCTCATTACCTGCGTACCACCGATGTACAGTTCGCCAGGCACATCGCTTTGTGTGATTCGCTCGCCTTCGCTGCCGACGAGGAAAGTCTGCACATGTTTGAACGGTCTCCCGATAGGGTAAAGCTCTTTCCGGCCAGGCTCATGGTCTCGGATCGTGTACGCAGTACAACCGCATGTGACTTCGGTTGGACCGTAAGCATTGATCACTTTAACGCCTGTCCCTGCCCGCAACCATCGCTGAACAGTGTCAACATTGGGGATATCTGTTCCAGTTAGTACGGTCTGGAGGTGCGGCAGAGGGGTAGTACCGAATTCGAGCGCCTGTGCAATGAGTCCAAGCATCAAGCCCCAGGCGGAAAAATGGGTCACATTGTTAGTTGCTATCGTCTGAAACAACAGATCAGAGAACACAATGTCGTCGTGGACATGCAGACGAGCACCCTGGGCAAGTGGGAACAACATATCCATGAGAAAAACATCGAAATGCAGCGGCGAGAAACTGGCGCAAACCGATTCCGCACGGACGTCGTAAACTTCTGCCGCCCCCTCGTAAAAATCGACAATGTTGCGATGGTCGATCAAGACACCTTTGGGCCGTCCAGTCGATCCGGATGTGTAGATGCAGTACGCCGGCAAGTCCAGAAGCCAGCCCGGTGAACTTACGTCCGGGCCGGGGGCGTAATCCGTTGCTGCGCTCGCCTGTAGAATGCGCTCTAAGTCTTCCTGCAGAAGTAAGCTGGCCTGCGGGGGAAGATATGCTTCGATAGTTTCCCGCAGATCTTCCTCTGTTATGACGGCGGCAGGTGCTATGTCATTCAAGATGTATTGCAGGCGAGCTGCGGGCATGCGGGGATCGAGCGGAACGTGGATGCATCCCGCCTTAAAGGTGCCTAGAATTGCAGCCACCATGACGGCCCGTCGGTTCGCCACCATGACAACGCGGCTTCCAGTCTTACAGCCAATTGCCTGCAAGTGCAGTGCGAGGCTGGTGCTGAAGCGGTCCAAGTCACCATAATTAATGCTGAGCTGGCTGTCACAGACCGCAAGTTGGTTCGGTTTGGCGAGAGCGTGGCTTCTGATGTCTTCGAGAATGTGTGGACGCATGGGCTTGTCTCTTTGCGCTTCTGGAGGCACCGTACGATACGGTTTTCGCAAAATAACTTAGTGACTTGGTTCTTTAAGTGATTGGCACAATCCTCATACCGCTGCGGGTACTCTTACTCTTTCGACCGGCTGCTTAGTGCGCAGCGGCACCGGAGTGAGCCAGCCGTGGCGGTCGCTCTTCTCGCCGCGCACGATGGCGTAGAACTCCTTCTGGATCGCCCTGGTGATGGGGCCAATCGCGCCCGTGCCCACATTGATCTTGTCCACGGAACGGATCGGCGTGACTTCTGCTGCCGTCCCGGTGAAGAATGCTTCGTCTGCGATGTAGAGCATCTCCCGCGGAATCATCTGCTCGACAATCGGAATGCCGAGGTCGTGCGCAATCTGTAGCACGGAGTCGCGGGTGATGCCCGGAAGAACCGAATTACCGAGCGGCGCCGTGATCAGCTTCTCGCGATGCACCACGAACACATTCACCCCCGATCCCTCACTGACAAAGCCGTTGACGTCGAGTGCAATGCCTTCGGCAAAACCGTTGAGGTTGGCTTCCATCTTGATGAGTTGCGAGTTCATGTAATTGGCGCCCGACTTGGCCATGGCCGGCAACGTATTGGGCGCGATCCGCGTCCAGGAAGAAACGCAGACGTCGCAAGCTTCACTTTCGCCGCCCAGATATCCAAACGGATAGTTAATGATGTAAACCTCGGTGGGCGAGTTCAATGCAGTCACTCCGGCGTCGCCGTAGCCCCGGAAAATGATGGGTCGCACGTAGCACGGCCACGTGCCATTGCTGGCGACGGTTTCCATCATTGCCTTCACCAGTTGGTCGCGCGTGTAATCCACGTCCATGCGATACACTTTGGCCGAATCGAGTAACCGTTGCATGTGCTCGGGGGCGCGGAAAATCGCAGGTCCCGCGGGTGGCGCATAGCACCGGATCCCCTCAAACACGGAGGAGCCATAGTGCACCACGTGCGACATCACGTGAATCTCTGCATCATCCCAGGGAATAAGCTTGCCGTTGTGCCAGATAAATTCGGATTTCGCGATCGCCATAAGGACTCCTTCAGTTGCGGTCTCTGTCTGGTCAGGGGTGATTGGGAAGCCTGCCTGGCCGGCAGTCACCACATCTCAGCTATGCCGCTGGCAGGCTTCGGGGAGTTATAGTCTGCCGGTCTTAAGTTCGGCGCCCGGCAACGTTACCTGATAATTCCGCTATGAAATATCTGTTAATTGCTTGCCATTCCAAATTTCACTGCTCGTATTGCCTTCTCTGATTCCGGAACCAGCATTCTTGCAGGACAGACCATTTCCAGCGCCGGGCTGGTCATAAAAGTTGTCGTCAATGCCATCAAAACCATCATGGAAAACAAGGCCGGCGATATCACTTTGATGTCCAGACCAATATTGAGAACCACCAGTTCCATGAGCCCACGGGTGTTCATCAGCGCACCCAATCCGGCAGCTTCACGCGTCGGCATCCCTGTCCACCAGGCGGCCAGCATCGAACCGCCAAATTTGCCCACGGTTGCCACCAGGATGATCAAGCCGCAATACATCCACATCTCCTGGCCCTTAACCAGGCCGATATTGGTGCGCAATCCAGTGAAGGCGAAAAATAAAGGCAATAACAGAATTCCTATAAGGACTTCAAAACGATCCAGCACGTAGCGGACAAACTTATGCTCCTTGGGCATGATTGCCCCCATGAGAAAGGAACCAAAGAGAAGGTGGATGCCAAGCCGCTCCGTGCATAAAGCAGAAATCAAGACCAGCAAAACCATCAAAGCAAATGCGGTTTCACTCAAGCGCCCGTTTCGCCGGTAGCGCTCCTCGAATCCAGCCAGCAGTCGCCGAACACCAAACATCATGACCAGAGCAAAAGTAATGATCCCGCCCAAAGTAAGCCAGATCGACGTGTGCCTGCCTGTAGTGCGAATAACCACCACGATGTAGGCGAGAACGCACCAACCGGTTACATCGTCCACGGCCGCACAGGCTATGGCCACGGTACCCAGGCGGCTGTGCAAAAGGTTTCGCTCCGTCAAGATCCGCGCCAGCACAGGGAAGGCGGTGATGCTCATAGCGGCCCCTAGAAACAATGCAAAACTGAGGAAGGGCACGCTATTGTCTGAAAGCCGCGGATACAGATAAATAGCGGCAAACGACGCGAGAACGAAGGGCAAGGTAATGCTCAAATGACTGGTGAGAACGGCAGTATGACTCTGCCTCTTCAACTCCTTGGGATTAATTCCCAAACCCACCAGAAACATGAAAATCACAACCCCCACCTGGCTGAGCGCACTCAAGTATCCGAGGCTGGAGGGCGGGAACAAGACCTGCGACCAATGAGGCGCAATCCAACCTAACAATGACGGGCCGAGCATGATACCGGCAAACATCTCGCCAACTACCCGGGGCTGACGGATCTTCAGGAACAAGCTCCCCCCGATCCGGGAAACAACCAGCACCAGAGCAATTTGCATGATAAGGGTGAAGATGTCAGGCATTTAGCTGCTCCCTTTCATCTTCACGGATTCTTCCCGGATTGCGCGGAACTCAACCGGCGCACATTCGGAACAGTCGTCAACCGAGAGAAGTCCGGCCAGGTATTTTGCGTTCATAAGAGAATCCACCCTCGCCGTCAAAGTCAGCGTGTAGGACTTGTCGCATCCCGCCTCCTGCGTTCTGCGAGGAGCCAGGGTGATGTTCGCTTTGATAGAAGACCCTTCAATGACTCCTGAGGTGGAAGAAATCGAAAGGTTGCCTGAGTTGAACGTTAAACTTCTGCCGGACTGTGTAATCGTGAAGCTGGCGCCTGCTCCCGTCAAAGACTGCGTGCAAGGCAAGCTGGCGGCATTCGTGGAATCAACCTGGATTGCCCAGAGGCCCCCAACGGAAATGGGGGCGCTAAGCTTTTGTCCAAGTCTCAACACGCCGACCATTCCCACTAATGGAAGAGCTACAAACAAAAGATACGACAGCGCGAAATTGCGAGTTCTGGCTTTCACTTGTTATCCATCATCACTGGTGCTTGCGGCCTAAGACTGCATGAACCTTTCGTTTTCGGGGGTTAGCCATTCAGGTTCCAGACTCACTGCCGCTGATCTTTGAAGGAGGCTTATAGAAACAACAACCTTTTGTCTGCGGCTGTCGAAAGCCGTGATGATGCCCTCAACCCCGCACAACGGACCACGGTGAATCCTCACCTTCTGGCCTGCTGTGATAAAGGCGCAAGGCTGCAAGTCAAGGTTTGCTCGTGTCACAGCTGCAAGATGCCGAATTTCTTCTTCGTTGACCACCGCCGGACTTTCCCGCGTACCCAGGACACGGAGCACGCCGTGGGTATTCAGCACCGAAGAAATGCGGGGTTCCGCACACCTGCAGAACAAATACCCCGGAAAAAGAGGAAGTTCGAGGGTCACAGATCGGTCTGATCTCTGACGTCGGCTTTTGCATGTCGGCAGGAACACCTCGTAACCTTTTTCGGTTAAATACCGGGCCGAGACTGCCTCGTACCTGGGACGCAGGTAAACCGCTCGCCAAGGGGCGGCTTCCAGCCCGCCGTTTGAGGTTGAAGGAGCGAGATGAGAACCGAGATTGTGGTGATTTCGTTCGTCGATTACCGTACTCATGTCCAGCCTTTCACGAAGTCGGCTTCTCAATACGGAAACGCCTGTGCCTGATGTCCCGGCTCGGGAGAAATACGATGATTGGCCAGTTTCAGAACCTTCCGGGTAGGCTCTCGCCTTAACCTCTTACATTGTGGAAAATCCTGTAAGGGTTGCATATGCATTTCGTGCAATTTCAGTTGGCATCCTATCCGCAGAACGAAAGGGAATGTAACTGTCTTCGCGGACAGGTAAATGGCCACAAGGCGACCCTGTACTTCACCCTGTCCACCACCTATCTGGGCACCTGTCCTCGCTCTCATCGAGCCAGCGACCAAGCTGGGCGGTAACTGCTGCAATGTAATGGTAGATTGAAGGAGCCGTTCGAGTTTGCGTTGCTTGTAGTGGCCGTACCACCGATGGATGGAATAACCGCCAGGCAAGAGCTGAAATAAATAGGCTTTGAGCCTCCAACAGACTAAGATGAAATAGAAAGTGAACAAGCCTGAAATTTCCAAAACGGATGCGATTGTCGTCGGCGCCGGACCCAATGGTCTGGCTGCCGCCATTCGGCTCGCGCAGGCAGGCTGGTCCGTGGTGGTGCTGGAGTCAGCCTCAACTCCGGGCGGCGGTGTGCGTTCAGGCGAAATCACATTACCCGGTTTCTCGCACGACATCTGTTCCTCCATCTACCCCATGGCTGCCTGCTCACCTTACCTCAGCACACTGCCTTTACAGGAGCACGGGTTACAGTGGGTTTTTCCGCCTGCTGCGGTTGCTCATCCCTTTGATGACGGTACGGCCGTGCTGCTGAGCAACTCTCTCAAGGACACGGTAGATGGATTAGGCCGCGATGGTCAGGCCTATCAAGACCTGATTGGTAAGCTTGCTGAACACTGGCGGGAGTTGCTCCACGCCGTTCTCGCACCCATGACCTCGCCTCGAAAGCCGTTGCTGATGGCCAGTTTTGGCTTACGCGCGCTGCGCTCTGTAAGGGCGATTGCCCGGGCACATTTTCAAACCGAGCGTGCTCGTGGATTATTCGCCGGAATCGGCGGCCATGCCATGCTTCCTCTGGAGATGCTCTCGTCCGCGGCCCCGGCACTCGTTCTCGCGACCATAGCGCAGGCAGTGGGCTGGCCCATTGCGCGCGGCGGCTCATCCCGATTGACTAGTGCATTGCTTTCGTACCTGAAATCGCTCGGTGGCCAGGTGATCACTGGCTGGCACGTAGGATCGCTGGACGAGTTACCTCCGGCCCGTGCTGTGCTTCTGGATGTCACGCCGCGACAATTCCTCAATATGGCGGGCAGCCGGTTGCCTGCAGCCTATGGCCGCAAGCTGCAACGCTACCGCTATGGGATGGCGGCTTACAAGATCGATTGGGCCCTGAGCGAACCGGTGCCTTGGACAGCCAGAGAGGTCCGCTCTGCCGGAACTGTTCACCTTGGAGCATCGCTGGATGAGATCAGCGATTCGGAGCGCCGGGTGTGGAACGGCGACGTTTCAGAACGTCCGTATGTGTTGTTTTCTCAACCCACCTTGTTCGATCCAACACGGGCTCCAGCTGGGCGGCACACCGCGTGGGGCTACTGTCACGTCCCGAACGGTTACAAGGGGAATATGGTGGACAGGATAGAACGACAGGTGGAGCGCTTTGCTCCGGGCTTTCGCGAATGCATTCTGGCCCGATCGGTTATGGGACCTGCCGAACTCGAGCAGCACAACCCCAACCTGGTGGGTGGTGATATAGGCGGCGGTGCGCCGACACTCGGCCAATTGGTTTTTCGTCCGACCGCCCGGCTGTACGGAACACCCTTGAAAGGTGTGTATCTCTGTTCTTCCTCTACGCCTCCGGGACCGGGCGTCCACGGGATGTGCGGGTATTTTGCCGCCGAGATGGCGCTCCGTAAGAGTTAAGCTTCGCTGGGAACCGAAATCTTTTCCGAAACAAATGAAAAAGCGGCCGCAAGGGCAGCCGCTTTGTCGTGCTGTATCGCTTTTAACTAGGACTCGTGCTCGTGGGAGATGTGTTTGTAATCCTAGCTTGCCACTCGAAGTCGTGGTTGCGCTGGCTCTTCCAGTGGGTCACACGGAGCTTCCGTCGTGGTTGTGCCTATCCCTGATTCACTGAGAGTGGCGGTTATGGACTGGCTCGGGATTTTAGTCGTAGATTGGGACGGCGTAGTGCCGGTCGCACTTGGAGTTTCCTCAGTCGCTGAAGGACTTGTCTGCGTTGCAGACGGGCTTCCCAGAGTTCCCACATTGGCGAAACGCGCTAACGCGTGACGGCTTCGCACACCGAATTTGTCGAACATATTGGCAAGGTGAAACTTTACCGTGCGCTCGCTGATCCGCAACCTATGGCCGATTTCCTTGTTAGAAAGATTTTTTGAGAGCAGGCTCAGAATTCTGACCTCCTGAGGCGTGAGGACGCCAGGGGATGCAAACCCTATTCGCGCCTTATCTTCCAGCCACGGGGAAAAACCTTCAGCCGTTTGCACCGGCACCCATAACCGCCCGTCTCGAATCACAGTCAGGGCGGGTCTAAATTGAGATTCCAGATCAGCATAATCAATGAATCCGTGAATGCCAGCCAGAAATAGGTGGCGCAGGTATAGGGGTGAGGTTACGTCTCCGATCACCAGAGTTCTGGCATTCTCGCGGAGTTCACTCACAAGGGACAATAGCTTTTGCTTCGCTGTTTCTTGGGATCCTTCCTCGGCTACCAGGATGAATCCGGATCCATGAGTTCGAATGGCCTCGTCGCCTGTAGCCCTGAGCGCCAGAGTTGACGTCTGGATTCCAGGCAGCAATAGCCCTGTTAGATACCGCACCGCGAGCGGACTTTCGCAATAAAAGACAATTCGGAGTGGATGCTTCCAACGCATTTCTGCCCCATTTCCTTCAAATGCACCTTCTCCTTGCTTCGCCCGGGCGGGTTCCTATTAAGGTTATAGGAAGCAACTGAGCATAGGACTGAGCAGAGCACTAACACCAGTCCCAATCGCTTCGCCAATAAGGGTCAAAAGCATACCACGCCCAACTACCATATGGTTGCCAGACCCGCAAAAATCTTTAGCATTAGCAATAGGTAATTCCCATTTCGGTACTAGCATCTCCATAGATAGCTTGAGATCATGCATTTAGCATTAGCAAAAGGTAATTCCCGTTTCGGTACTAGCATCTCCATGGAGGTCCCGGGCGAGGGCCTGGTGGGGATGACGCGCGGCTTCATGTATGCCGGATCAAGCCGCGTGATTGCGGGTTTGTGGGATGCCGATGATCTGGTTACGACGGAGCTGTTGGGGAATTTTTACAAAGCGATGGAGCAAGACAAGATGGCCCCAGCGGCTGCCTTACGATATGCACAGATCCAGATGTGGAAGCAGAGCCGATGAGCGACCCTATTACGGGGCTGGCTTCCAGATACACGGAGAATGGAAATAGCGACTGGAGGTTTCGCTAGACCAAATGGTCGCTTTCTCTCTGAAAATCCAAATGCCAAGCTTCGCTTTTCAATATATGTTTAGGCTCAAAACATAATGCCTAGACTCACAGCGCGGCTGGTTTTATATCATCATAAAATTCAGAACTGGCCGACAGAACCGTATTGAGTACAAGACATGGGACATTTACAAGACCTCTGATTATGAGATCAGTACAGTCGCACGGGGTTGTCGCAACTACTACAGCCAAAGGCATGCCAATTCCAACAATTTCAGTTACCAAGAAAAGATCGTCACGAAAGCCTACGATGCTTTCAATGAATGTGTCCGATTTATTACCTTAGTTAGGCGTCAGTATTTAACACAACCCGATCAGCGTTGAGCAAGCGAGCATTTTTCTCTGGGCGGGTGTCGGCAAGCCGATCCAGGCTCGTGGCGTGTTGACCTCCGGCAATGTAACTTGCACTGGTCAAGATCCCAACTCCCATACAACAACGGCAATCACGTTATGGTCCCAACTCGAGGGTCTCTACAAATGACAACCTCGGCCTGTCATGTAAACGCACTTCGCGTCCAGGAGCCCTGGGGGGGTGTAATTAAAAGTGCGAGTCAGCTATGCAGCTTGCTGATGCACGTTGCTCCAGTAATCTTCCCAACCATGGTTGGCTCGCAAGATCCGCAGGGCTATCATCTTCCTTAAACTTTCCACTTTCCACCAGCCACCAGCGATCTTGAGCCGATTCTGGAACACATAGCGATGGGCACTTTCGATCTCGCCGGAACCGATAGGCAGGCCCGCAGCCAAGGCATCTTTGTAATTCAGGAAGTTGGAATGATTACAGAGGTAACGAAAGCAAGCACGAACTGGAGCCTGTGGGTCGGGGATGTGGGTCGGTTCTAAGCAGGGCCGCAAGGCTTTTACGACATCTTGCCAGCGATTGTCTTTCAGCCAGTTCTTCTTCTCCTCTATCCAAGCCGACTTCTCGGTTCCGGCAATCACCTCTGCGGCGGCCGCCAGGTAGTCGCACACATGATAGAAATCGAGCAGATACTGCGCTTGGCTTCCAAACTGCGCCTCCATCTGCTCAGTAATCCACACCGCCCCATCCCCCACCCCATGGAACTTCGTCTGGCTGCCTGCACCCGCCTGGAAGGCGCACACCGCCAGCCG
>QHVI01000120.1 GCA_003223515.1 Candidatus Angelobacter sp. Gp1-AA117 | reverse complement strand
AAAGGAGTGACCTACTACCAGCAATTCCAGAAAATGGGATTAGTGGAGTTGTAGGATTCAACACCGCGCAACTGCCTGTGCACGCCAATGACAAGAAGTTTTCAGGAGAGCCCGATGCGGGAAATCTGCACGTCGGGTTCGACGAGGGGAGAGTGGGTCGCACTACTGTGTTGCCCTCTCTCCTACTCTACCGGCTGGTTTTCCTTTCTGATTGCGGCTCGGTTGCCCTGTATGTTTCCAGACTGGCCAGATACTCCGCGACCGCCTGACACTTCGGATCATTCCTCACTGTCACCGCTGTCTTGGCCCAGCCCTGCGGGGATTCGTGGTGCTCGTCATCGCGGGCCGTGATATCCGCACCGGAAGCCACCAGCAGTTGCACCATCGCAAGATTGCCGTTCCATGCCGCTGCATGCAGTCCGCTGTTGTGAGAAGGATTGCCAGAGCGGGCGTTCACATTGGCGCCCTGGCTCAGGAGCCAGCGCACGAGATTCACGTCACCGAAAGCCACCGCCGCCATCATCACGCGGTCTTCCTTCACCTCGTCAGGTTGCGATTGCAGAAGACCGGCAAGCGCGGCCTGATCTCCCATACGTGCATACTCTTCTGCAGAAACTTTCGCGCTGTACTCAATCAACCTTTGCACCAGAGGTCTGCCTTTGGCTCCGAGCCGGCTGAGAGACTGCACTGGAGTGACTCCCCACCGGTCTTTCACGTCCGGTGAGATACCCAATTCGATGAGGCGGTCAATCGCCTGAATAGTTCGCGCAAAACTCAGAAATGATCCGCCATTCGGTACAACGGACAGCGCCGGTCTGCCCTTTACGAGTAACTTCTCCAGCTGCCGGTCGTCGCCGAGCATGAGAGCTTCGGGCAATTCAATGCGAGCACCGCGACGAATCAACTCATCGCGCAGGTCTTCGCGTTCGCGCTGAATAGCCAGCATCAGGGGCGACCAATGATCATATTGATCGTTGCTGCCGCTCACGTCTGCGCCATGCTCAAGAAGCAGGTCGAACATATCGCGACGATTGGTTTCGACTGAGACATGCAGCGGCTGTGGACGCCCTCCCCAAAAAGGATGCGGTCCAACTGCATTCACCAACTCCGGATTCTCGCGCAGGGCCTGCCGAACAGCATCAAGCTCTCCTGTTCCTACCAGGCGCAGAAAAGGCGCTACTACGGAATCATCGACGGTGGCAGATCGTGATGCTGCGCGCTCAAGTTGCTGTACGTGGTGAACAAGCTTGCGCCAGCTTTCAAAGCCGTACTCGCGCGCGAGGGCAAGCTGCACGTCTGCCAGACGGACATGCGGCTTCTGCTGGCGCAGTTGTTTCAGAGTCTGTTTAGCGGTTTTGCGGAGCCATTCGAGATCAGGACACTCCGGAAGCGAACGCGGCATACACACCTTCTTTCTCATGGCCCGGCGTCCGCACCTCACGGGCAGAAAGAAGATGATGAAATTGTGTGTGGCTGGTGGGTTCAACCCTTCACGCGGACCGTCAGCGCCCAGAAAGCTGAAGGGATAGTGTACACCCGTCACAAGGTGAAAGCCCCGGACTTTAAAGCCCCTTAGCGTCCTTTGCGGTAAAAAGGAATCAGGTCTCGGTCGACTTCACTTCGGCTGTGAAACTTCCTCTCGCCACGCGCGCAGAAATCTCCTGACCGGAGGAAAGCTGCCGGGCATCCTTCACCAGCGTTCCCTGGCTGTCAAACACCAGCGCATAACCTCTTTCCAGAATCTTCACTGGAGAAAGCGCCTCAAGCTGAGCGGCAAGCTGATTGAGGCCGGCCCGCTGTGCCGCAAGTTTCGAACGCATCACCCGCGCCAGGGTCTCACTGCCGGATTCCAATTTGCTGCGCGTCACGGCCAGCGAGCGCCGAAAATCAAAGTGCCGGACACGCGCTGAAGCCACATCCAGGCGCCGGTGATAATCGCGCAACTGTCTCTGGTATTGGCTTGCAAGCCTGTAGGTCAACTCGTCCAGCCGCTGTGCACGGCGGGCAATCAGATCCTGCATGCGTCCAAAGGCTCCGTGCTGCGCCAACTCTGTCAGGCCTTGTCTGGCCAGCAGCAGCCGGTAACGTGCACCACGGGCCAGCCGTTCGCGCAGATGGCTCAGGTGCTCGGCCAATTGATGCTTCGATTCGATGACCACCTCGGCCGCAGCTGAAGGCGTGGCAGCGCGCAGGTCGGCAACAAAATCGGCGATGGTGAAATCCGTCTCATGCCCCACCGCCGAAATCACCGGCAACTCGGAAGCGGCGATGATGCGCGCCAACGCTTCATCATTGAACGCCGCCAGGTCTTCAATCGAGCCGCCGCCGCGCGCGATGATGATCACATCCACATCTTTCTTGCGGTTGAAGTACCTCACCCCGGAGGCCACCTCGGCAGCCGCCGATTCACCCTGCACCTGCGCCGGATAAATCAGGATGCCCACGCTTTCATGCCGCCTTGCCAGCACATTCAGCATGTCGTGCAATGCAGCCCCGCGCGGCGAGGTGACAATGCCGATCCGGCGCGGCAGTTGCGGGAGGCGCTTCTTGCGTGAGCGGTCGAACAATCCTTCCTGCGCCAGTTTGTTCTTGAGCTGCTCAAAGGCTAGTTGCAGCGCGCCTGCTCCCAGCGGCTCCAGGAATTCCGCGGCAAGCTGCAGTTCACCGCGCTGGTCATAGATCGTGACTCGCCCGCGGGCGATGATCTGCATTCCATTGTCCGGACGAAAGCGCAGCAGCCTGGCCTGCATCCTGAACATCACCACCCGCAACAGTGCATCGCCGTCTTTGAGGGCAAAATACATGTGGCCCGATTCGGCGATCCGCAGGTTGGAGATTTCTCCTTCCACCCACACATCGGTGTAACCGCGCTCCACCGTGGTTCGGACAGCGCTGACCAGATCAGCCACGCGCCAGATTCGCCTCGTGGGGTCTTCAGTAAAGGTCAACCCGAGTTGATCGCCCAAGGACACTGTCGGCAGTGTAACAAAGGCCCAGCTTTAACGCAGAGCCGCAATTAAAAGCCTTACCACTGATGACACTGATTAACACGGATCGATTTCATTGAGGGAAAGAGCAGCGCATGGGGCCGGAGCGAACAAACGTCATTCGAGCTTTTATGAGCGCAGCCGCCCCCGGCTAATGCCACTTACATTGCGGGTAAAAGCCGTGTCGCCCCTAACGGGGCTTGGATCGTCGTTTGGTCTCAATTCCCGGCGCTTACGCGCCGGGCTAACTTCTTTCGCCCGCGTTGCGGGCTATTTATTGAAAATCCTGAATTCCGGTCGGGTGTTTAGCTCTTAAGTAAGTGGCATTGGCCGCCCCCGGCTGCGCGCGAAAATCCGTATAAAACAGAATCAAGTGCGATACTCTTAAATTATAGGCATGGCTGATCTCGGAAAACTGCTGCTGATCGTTGGTCTCGTCATCGCGCTACTGGGTGCGGTGCTGCTCTTTTCCGGGAAGCTCAACCTGCCCATCGGACGCCTGCCCGGAGACATCTACTATCGCGGCAAGCACACTACGCTCTATTTTCCCCTGGCCACCTCCATCCTGCTCAGCATCATGCTTTCGCTGATCTTCTGGCTTATCGGCAAAGCCCGGCATTAATTATCTTTGCGCCCTTCGCGTTCTTTGCGGTTCATCCGCCATGAGGTAACGTGCACTTCCGGTCTCTTCTGCTGCACCGGCAACTGTGCTAAACAGTGCGTGTGACAGTGGAATACCAGGTCCAGGAAGAGCAGTTTATCGAGGTCAAGTCGCCCATTGACCGTCTGCGCGATCAATGGACGGCCCAGTCGGGCGCAAACTTCCTGCGGCAATCCAAGCTTATCCAGCAGAACCCGGAGCTGATCCAGTATTTAGAACTGGCGCGCCTTCCCGGATGGATTCAGCCTTTGATGTTTGCCTTGCAGGGGCTGGTGCTGGCGGCGGTGCTGCTTTCCGGGTTGAACTGGCTCATCACCAGGGACAATGGCAAACAGGCCGACGACATTGCCGCAGTCAAGGCCGACCTGGATATGGAGATGAAGCGCCTTCAGGGCATCATCGATGCCTCTAAATTCGAAATCTCCAGAGTCATACTTTCAAATAAAAAAGAAGGATTCATTGTCGGCGATTCCGGGCCAACTCTGAACAAACATGAGGCCCTGCAGCGGCTGAATGAGCTGATCGAGAAAACCAAAGCATCACAGCAGGAATACACCCACCGGGCTGCGCTCAAAGAAAAAGAACTACATGCCATCGGTGATGCGCATACCCTGGCGTATTCCGGCACTCCCGTGGTCTTTACTCTGGCGCTGATCTTTGCCGCGCCGTTGTTCCGGCGCAGCATCTATGCGGATTATTCCTTGTATAAGCTCATCCGGCAGGCAGACAGCTTCTATCTTTATTGCCTGGTAAGCCGGGGCTTCTGGCTGAATCTTGGGATGGTGGCGCTGCTCAACATTGTTTTGAGCGGAGTCGCTTACGGCCTGGGACACCTCTTTGAAGCCGCCGGCCCGATGGGCGCAACCATTTTCTGGCTGGCCGTCTATGCCCTGCTGCTTTATTACTTCTACATTGTCTCCCTGCATGTCTATAAGACCATGCAGATTCCGGCGCCGCGCAACGCCATGAGCCTGGATAACAAGGTACTGCTGCGCATTCACAACAGCTTCTGGATGGTGTTCGTGGTCTTCGAAGCCGCCCTGCTGGGACTCTCCTACGTGGCCTACCTTGTCGCTGCCAAAACATAGAATGAACCGCAGCGTAGCAGGGTCACAATCAAACACCTTTAACCGCAGAGGACGCAAAGGACGCAGAGGAAGACAAAGGAGATTTTCAGATCACCCGATCACCCGATTTCTTCCGCGGCTTGCTGAATGAGCGTCCAGGTTTCCTGCAAATCTTCCCACTGAGTGGCCATGTTCCCGATGGCGATGCGCAGCACGATCTGCCGATTCAGCGCTGTATGTGAGAAGAATACCCGACCGGTGGCATTGACCTTCTCGATAACCGCTTTGTTCTGATCGTCAGTCCCTTTGTAACGGAAGCACACCACTGAGAACGGCACCGGCGCGACTCTCTCGAACCTGGGATCGTCATCTACGAGTTTGGCGAACTGCTGGGCCCACTGCATATGATTGCGCAGCATGGCCTGGATGCGCTCCACGCCGAAATAGCGCAGCACGAACCAGAATTTCAGCGCGCGAAAGCGATGGCCCAGCGGGATGCCGTAATCCATGAGGTTGTGGGCACGAGGATCATCCTGGGTGCTCAGATATTCCGGAACCAGAGAAAAGGCGCGGCGCAGAATCTCGGGACGCTTTGTATAAAAGGCGCTCCAGCCAATGGGCGTGAACAGCCATTTGTGCGCGTTCACCACCAGCGAGTGCGCCCGCTCGGCTCCATTCAGGATGTGGCGGCACTCGGGAAGGATAGCGGCTGCCCCGGCGTAGGCCGCATCCACGTGCAGCCACATGCCATATTTCTCGGCGATATCGGCAATCTCAGGCACGGGATCAATGCTGGTGGAAGAAGTTGTGCCCACCGTCGCCACCACGCAGCAGGGACGCTTTCCCGCAGCTACATCATGTTCCACCATCTGCCGGAGCACATCCGTCCGCATGCGGAATTCTGCATCGGCGGGAACTTTACGCACATTGCCCTGCCCAATGCCGACACAGATTGCGCCTTTCTCAATGGAAGAATGAGCCTGGTCTGAGGTGTAGACAGTATGGTTGGGCTGGCTGCCGTTCACGCGCGCTTCCGGCGCCACCATCTCGCGGGCGCAGGCAATCGCGTGCATGCTGCTGGTGGAAGCCGTATCAAAGACAATGCCAAACCAGCCTTCCTGCAAGCCCATGAGTTGCCGCAGCCAATCGAGCGTGACCAATTCCAGTTCGGCAATTGCCGGTGAGGTCTTCCAGTGCAACCCGTTGGTGTTGAGGGCGGCTGCCAGCATGTCGCCCAGAATCGCCGGTGTCGATCCCGTGCAGGAAAAGTAGGCAAAGAAGCGCGGATGATTCCATTGCGTGACCGCCGGCATAATCACGCGGTCAAAATCCCGCAGAATGGTTTCAAACGATTCGCCCTGAAGGGGTGCGGAGCGGGGCAGCGCGTCCTGGAGTTCGCCTGGTTTTGTTCTTGCCAGCACCGGATATTCTGAAAGGTTACTTAAATACTTTGCGATCCACTCCACGGTTTCATGCCCGGCACGCCGAAAATCTTCAATGTATTTTTGCCGGTCAGCCTGTTTTTGTGGCGCTTCTGCCGGGTTTTTGGAATCAGATATTTGGCTCATAGAGTCTTCTGCTTAACCTGCTTTCAGCGGTAGTTACGGAATAAAGATCGTTGACTTTGGTTGATTATCCGCGCTACTATCCACACCAGCAATGCACGCCAACCGATTTAGCTACGTTTTTGCATACCGTTACTTCTTCAGGAGTAGCGGCGTAGCGGATGGTGTGTGAGTGATTTCATAAAGCAAAGATACACATCATAAGATACCGCAAGCCGCGACTCCCAGGAGTCGCGGCTTTTGCTTTCTGGGAAGAAATATGAGCAAACACCAACAACCTGTATGGAGCGCAGCCGCTCCCGGCTGCGCGGAAGAATCTTCACGAGCAGAGTGCGGGTCGAGCAACGGCACTCCTGAGAGCGCTGCCGAACTCCAGCAGCGCCGCCGCGAGATCGACGCGCTCGACGCAGAGCTGCTCCGGCTGCTCAATGAACGTGCCCGCATCGCCCATGATCTGGCCTCGGTTAAGAAATCTTCCGGGCTGCCGGTCTATGACGGCCAGCGCGAACAGCAGATTCTTGACCGGATTTGCGAAGAAACCCAGGGGCCGCTCGGCCCGGAAAGCATCGTCGAAATTTTCCGCTGCATTATCCGCGAATCGCGGCGGGTGGAGGAAACCTCCATGCGGGAGCTGGAAAACAATCATTTCAAACAGGAGAACCACAATGGTCATCAACATGGCAGCAGGCGCGTCAGAGGCTGAGTTGCAACACGTAATCGACAGAGTCAGGGAGTGCGGTTTTCAGCCTCACGTTACCCGGGGGACAGAGCGGGCCATTGTGGCGGCCGTAGGCTCCGGCGGCTCGCGCAGTTCGCTGGAAGCTCTGGCAGCGGCGCCCGGCGTGGAGACGGTTGTTCCCATCGCCCATCCATTTAAGTTAGTAAGCCGCATTGCTCGCAGCGAACGCACCCGCGTCTGCGTGGGCGATGTCTGCATCGGCGGCGATGAGGTGGTGGTCATCGCCGGACCCTGCTCGGTGGAATCACGCGAACAGCTCATGAGCACGGCCAGGGCAGTGAAGGCAGCAGGTGCGACCATGCTGCGCGGCGGCGCTTACAAGCCCCGCACCTCGCCTTATGATTTCCAGGGCCTTGGACTGGAAGCCCTGCAACTGCTCAGCGAAGTCCGCGAAGAAACAGGCCTGCCCGTGGTCACGGAAGTCATGAGCACCGATGACATTGAACTCATTGCCGCACACGCCGACATGCTCCAGGTGGGCGCGCGCAACATGCAGAACTTCGCCCTGCTGCGCCAGCTTGCGAAAACCGATAAACCCATTCTGCTCAAGCGCGGCCCCTCGGCCACCGTGAAGGAGTGGTTGCTGGCGGCTGAGTATCTGCTGGCGGGCGGAAACTGCAACGTAGTGCTGTGCGAGCGCGGCATCAAGACCTTCGAAACCGAGATGCGCAACACCCTCGATCTTGCCGCAGTGGCCCTGGCGCGTGAACTCTCGCATCTGCCCGTAATTGCCGATCCCTCTCACGGCACAGGAAGACGTGACCTGATTGCTCCCGCAAGCAGAGCCGCCATTGCCATCGGCGCGGATGGATTAATTATCGAAGTGCATCCCTGTCCGGAGCGCGCCATGTCTGACGGCGCCCAATCGCTGAATCTCAACGAATTCGCCGCCATGATGCGCAGCCTCACTGCTCCAGTACGGCCGATAGCAATGGGCATGGCGGTGGGAGCATAAAGCTTCACCGAGAAACAGCAATAAGAAAAAAGGGGCGCGAATCATCGCGCCCCTTTTTCTGAATCTGTTGAGCTTTATGCTGCTGCTTTTTCCATCCGTCCCTTCAAAACCATATAGGAGTTTCCTTCAGGCACCACGCGGAAGCGCTGCTCGCCGCTTTTGAAAAGCGCCTGCTTTGTCAGTTGATCGGCAGATTCCTTGTTCCCCGTATCGGCCTGGAAGCTCAGCTTATTGCCCTTGGCAACCATGTGCACATGGGTATTGGCATTGAGCCCTCCAGCCTGCTGAATCGCCTGGTTCAGCGATTCCTGCTCTTCTGCTGAAAGCGGTATGCTGACCCATTTCCATGCGTCACCGTTGCGCACCGCCCACTGGTATCCATGACCTTCTGTTCCAGTGGCTGCGGCTTTGCCCGCCTGCTGCTTCTGTGCAAAACAGGCGAACGCTGCAAACACTACTGCTGCCATGATGATCCCTTTTCTCATCAGCCCTCCCTCCAAACTGTAATGCTGGTGTGTGCAGAATAGTAGCACTAGATGGAACGGGCGGAGCATTACGAACGGCATGTCACGATAGGGTGAACTCAGAGGCATTTACACTGGTTTGTGCATTCCGTTATTTCACTTCTCGGCTTCGCGGCTGGCACTCTCACCACCTTGTCCTTTATCCCTCAGGTACACAAGGCATGGCAGAGCAAACGCTGCAGCGATCTTTCTTGGGGCATGCTGCTGGCCTTTTCCAGCGGCGTGGTTCTATGGCTGATATACGGTCTGCTGCTGAAGGCTGCGCCTATCATCGTGGCCAATGCCGTCACCCTCGTCTTGCTGATCGCGCTGATCACGATGAAAATTCGATACAAAAGCTGAGATGCTGCCCCGAACTGCTGCTCAATTCCGTTCCTGAAGTTGCATTATCACAGGCTGTATGCGGTCGAAGGCTTCCTCAAGCAGGCCGCGTGAGGTAGCAAAGCAGATGCGCACGTGTCCTCGAGCGCCCGGCCCAAACCAGCGGGCCGCGCCGGGAACCAGCGCCACCCTGGCCTGCTGGTGCAAATGCTGGCAGAAGCGTTCTGAGTCTTCATCCAGAGCCATGGTGTTCGGAAACGCCACGTAAGTTCCTTGCGGAGGATGCACGCTCACGCCCGGCCAGTGCGCCAATCGCTCCAGCACATAGTCGCGCTGTGCTTCAAGGTGGCGCACAAAATCCCGCAGCCACGGCTGCCCATGCTGCACAGCCGCGACCACCGCCACCTGCGACAGCACAGAAACACCATAGACTGTGCTTTCCGCGTCTGCGGCAGCCATAATCTGCTGCAACCACTCCAGATCAGTCGCCAGCACGCAGCCTACGCGCAGTCCTGCCAGGGCAAAGTTTTTGGAAAAGCCATAGACGGTGACCGTATGGCGCGCGATCTCCGGCGAGAGCGCGGCCACGCTCACATGCTGATGCGGCGGATAAACGATGTCCGACCAGATTTCATCGGAGAGAATTTTCAGGCCGTTGCTGATGGCCCATTCAGCTACCTGCTTCAGCCATTCACGCGAGTACACCACGCCCAGCGGATTATGAGGATTGCACAGCCACAGCATGCGAGTGCGTGGCGTGAGGCGCTCCTGCATTGCGGCGATGAATTCCTGAGCCGTAGTTTCCGGAGTGACCGGGACTCTCACAGGGACAGCCCCGGCGCGTTCCACCGTGTGCTGAAAGAGGAAGTCCACCGGGTCGGCGATCAACACTTCATCGCCTTCTTTCAGGCCTGCTCTCGCAACCACCGCCATGCCTGAGGCTGCGCTGTCCGTGGCAAAGATGGAGCCGGCGGTGCATTCGATGTGTTTCGAGTTGTGAAACCACCCAGCCACGGCTTCACGAAAGCTCGGGAGCCCCTCTGGCGGTCCGTAGCTGAACACTCCATCACGCACATAACGTACCAACTCTTCCTGGATTGCGGGACAGACGGGAAAATCCGGATCAGCGGCAGTCAGCGGAATTACGCCGGCGGGCTGCTGCGCCCAGCGCAGGTTGAAGGCGCGCTCCCGCAACAGTTCAAGAGGGACTGCATCGTCATCGAACGCCTGTATTCCCTGGAGTGCGATCTCCGGCCTCACGATTTCCCTGCATGCTGCTTCAGATGTTCGAATGCCGTGTTGAAAAAATTGCTCAGAAAAGCGATTAGGTCTTTCTCCTGCTCCCGTGCACAATCGAATTCCACCTTGTACTCGGCAAAGGTCTTATCGCCATCGGTCACCGGCAGGAGCCGCACGTGAGCGAGATAATTTGTAACCGGTATTGGACCCTCCAGCATTTTGTACGTGAAGGCATGATCGTGGTCTGATACTGCCAGCAGTTGTTCCCGTACCCGCCCTCCGGCCTGCAGGCCAAAATCGCGGATGCATCCAACCTGGTCCGACCGCATTCCAGCTTCTATCTTACTGTCAGTAAGTCCCGGAAACCATTTGGGCAATTCATTGAAATCGCGGATGTATTCCCATACCTTCTGCACCGGGACATCAATCACGCTGGAGAGATAAATTTTCGCCATTATTCCCTCATCCCTGCTCTGCGGCCTCTGCGGTTCAGCATCTACCTTTACCTTGCACTCGCCTGGACACTGCTGGTCATGATCTTCTGCACATTCTCCGGCGCAAAGAATTCCTGCACTGGCACGGAATGCGATAGCACTCCAAAAAAGCGGCTGCGCTGTTCAGGATTGAATTGCAGCGCAAATAACAAATCCTGCACTTCTTTTGGAGGAGGCGCAAGCGCAGCTAATTGTGTCGTCAGCTCGAAATACGGGATCTCTGACTGGTTGCGCGTTTCCTCGTATTTCGCCAAAGCCTGCTCCACCGGCTGGCGGCCGCTGAATCCATCATCGATGGCCTGTGCCAGCCATTCGGCGCTGCGAAAAGCATCGGTAATTCCTGATGCCGTACACGGATCTTTCTGGTATCCGGCATCGCCCACCAGTGCCCAGCCTGGGCCGTATGGCCGCCGGATGTGATAGGGAATCGCGCCCCCCACGAAACGCGATTCCCGCCGCCCGCTACTCATGCGCTCAACCAGCTCCGGCGCATACTGGGCGATTACCTCGCTGTGATGGCGCTCAATGCCGGCGCGCACCTCAGGCAGATCTTTCGCGATAAAGGCCACGCCAATGAGCGTGAGCCCGTGATTGGTGTTGTAAGCGAAGATCACGCGCTCCGGCCTTAGCCACAGATGCCAGCCCTTCATCGGAACGCCGCTCCAATAGGCATACCAGGAGCCTTCCAGCGCCGGACTGCTGCGGTATTCCGGAGCCTGCACAGCTTTGGCTACCGCTGAGAACATACCATCCGCGCCCACTACGATCCGGGCGCGCTCCTCGTAAGCTTTTTCCTTATGCCGTCCGCGAATGCCGACCACAGTTCCGTTATCCCAGAGTAGCTCCTGAACTGAAAAAGCATCGCGCAATTCTGCTCCCGCTTCCACCGCTGCTTCCGCCAGCAGCGGATCGAGCACAATGCGCCGGGGCGCAAAGGCGGTGTTCACGCCGTCCGCAGGCGGCACCGGCCCGCTGAGAGAGAAAGCGCCGTAATCAAAAAAGTCCTCAGTGATCGGCGGACATCCGGTTGCCGCCAATTGCTCCAGCAATCCCCAGCGCTTCAGGCAGGCCGCACCTGCCTGGTGCATGAAGTGATTCGAGAATGACATGTCGCTGGGAAAGGCCGAGCGGTCCACCATCAGCACCTTGTATCCTTTGCGGGCCAGCAGCAGGGCTGTCGGTGATCCGGCACAGCGCGCGCCTACAATAATTGCGTCGTACATAAGAATCTCCTTTGGTCAGCCAGGCTATGTCGCCAGCGGCAGCCAGCACTCGGTTTCTGAGATTGGTGCAAGAAATTTCTGCGCCAGCTCGCGTCCCTGTACGAGATATTGTTCGCACTGTTGGTGGCGTTCCTTCGAATAATTGGCCAGCGCTTTGGCGAGATGGCCGTTCACGCTTTTTGTCCAGGTTTCCAGCGCATCAGCCAGGGCAACGGCATCAGCGATGGCGGACGCTACTCCCTGGCTGGTGAAGGGAGAGAATGGATGTGCGGCATCGCCTGCCAGAACCAGGTTTTGTTGATGAAAGTAAGGAACAACATCAGCATCGATGGGGCGCCAGATATGTATCTGGTCAGGATCAGTCATGGCCAATAGATGCGGCGCCGGATGCGCCCAACCACGGGTCAGTTTCCTTACCAGTGCGTACCAGCTAAGCGCATTGCCCTCTTTTGCGGGAGGCGGAGCAAACCGCGCTGTATCCACTTGCACGAACCAGACGACATGCTCCTTATCGACCGGCAGAACGCCAACCGCCAGGCCGCCATCAGGACTGTGAAACTTGTTGAGGTTGTTTCCGGCCCATCGCAACGTCTCGCTACATCGGGCGAGTCCCACCACCTCGATGACCTGGGCCGAACGTGTTGGCCAATCAGGAAACAAGACCTCGCGCGCGCGGGAACGCGTGCCATCGGCGGCGATGAAAAGCTCGGCTGTAACTCTTGTGCCTGACCTGAGGATGGCTGCGCTGATCCGGCCGCCATCTCCGAAGTCCAGCCATTCCAATTCGGAATTAAAGATGATCGGGCTGTCAGCAGGAAGAGCGTTGACGAGGGCGGCCATGAGGTCGCGCCTGCGGAAGCTGCGCGACCCTTTGGGTATCACTTCTTCATACAGCACCTCGCCCTGTGCGTTGCGGCACAAGTAACGATGAAGCGGAATTCCGCTGAACTCTCCACTGAGGTTCACCCCCAGCGAGTGCAAATAAAGGATTGCCTCGGGCATCAGGATGAATCCCATGCCCGCATCGTGGGCTTCACGACTTCTCTCATACAGCCGGCAGCTATGCCCCTGCTTTCCCAGAGTTATGGCTGCCATCAATCCGGCAATCCCAGCGCCGAATATGGCTATGTCCATGGGCTGGCTCCCCATTCCGTTAGAAAAATCCTACATCACGCAAAGACGGGGAAAGTCCACGCTGTCCTAGGCAGGGCGACTAATTCATTAAGAAATCATTAGAATTCCTGCGATGATTTGAGAATCTCAACCCTGCCAGCCTGTGATACTTCATAAATCCTCATACAAAATATTTTTCTTGACGCAGGTTGTGACACCGGCAGGATAGACATCATCGACCTCGCGACTCTCGCCCAAACCGGCAGCATTGACGTGGGCCCCGGACCTGATGGGTTGGCGTGGGTGAAATAATCACCAACTACGCGAAACCTGTGCGATGATTCGCGCCAGAGCATCGAGATCTCGAGTGTCGATGACCTCGCCGGGTGAGTGAGAGTAACGCAACGGCCAGCCCAGCGCTACATCGATCGATCCATATTGCAGGAAGGCCGAGCCGTCATTGCCTCCTCCAGTCACGCCGTATTGCACTGGAATTCTCTGCGCATGCGCCAGTGAAACCACCTTGTCCACCAGCGGGTGCGGAACGATGTTGGAGTTGTCCACAGCGCGCACTACGAATCCCTGCCCGAGAATGGCATCGGCAAAGCGTTTCGATTCGATGGGCGAGTCTGAGCTGACGAAGGTGTCCACGGCAAACACGTATTCAGGCTCGTGACCTTCTGCCGCCAGCCGCCTGGCCACATCAGCAGCGCCCAGCAGTCCCAGCTCTTCTCCGGTAGACCACACGAAAGTGATACTGCGGTTGTTGAGGTTCGGTCCAAGCGCCCACACAGCAGAGAGCAGCGCCGCGCAACCCATGCGGTCGTCAAAGGCCCGTGCGCTGGCGCGAGTGCCAATCAGCTTGTGGTACTCCTTGGGAATCGTGCCCCAATCCTTTACCTTGATTCCAAGCTGCGCCACCTGCTCCGGATTGCTCGCTCCCACGTCTACATGAAACGTCTGGCGGGCGCCACGAGGCCACTGAAAATCAGATTTTTCCCAGCCTTCAGGAAGCTCCATCACGCCCGGATGAATTCCGTTGGTCGAATGAACCAGCGCGGCATGGCCAAGGAAGTACGCCAGCACTCCGCCTCCCCTGGTTTCAACTTCGAGGCGGCCATCCGGCAGAATGGTCTTCACCTCATAGCCGATCTCGTCCTGATGTGCGACCACCAGGACATGCGGTGTACCCGCCGCTCCCCAGTGCAGCAGCACGTTGCCGGAGGCATCGATTTCGGTTTTCGCCCATGACGGTAGAAGCGCCTGAATGGTCTTCGCCACCGGAGCTTCGTGTCCGCCGCTCACACCGTAGGTTTCGATCAGGTGCCGGAGAATGTCTTCATTTCCGGGCGCAGCATTTGGCTTGGAAGGAGCAGCAGGCTCGGCTATGGCGGCAGCCGCGGGCAGATCAACTTTCGCCGATGTGCCTTGCAGATAGGTCTCCAGCAGGGCGACAAGGTTCACCACATCATGGGCGTCAAGATATTCTGCGGGAGTCGAAGGCCACGCTGTCGCCACCGCCAGATGGACAGTGCGCGCCGGCAAAGCTTGTTTGGGGAGTGAGCCGCGGGTAACCGGTGGAGTAATCGGTGCAGAGAAATCGCTGTTCAGGGAAACATTGTTCTGCACCGCCAGTTCTTTCAACTCGCCTGCCAGGCCTGCGGGCTGCTCCTGGGGAGTGCCTGAAGCCACCAATACACCGCTGCCGGGCTTCTGCGTGAATCCGGGCAGCGGAGAAGTCTCAGTAGACGTTGCCGGCCTGCTGGCGCGAATGCGCCGGCCCACATAGATCAACTCATCGGGTTTCAACGACTCTACTACGCGATCAAGCCCCCGCGCATCGGTCCATTGCTGGGTCACAAACGCGAATGTTGTTGTGCCATGCAGCTTCTGCGGATCGAGATGGCGCAGTACCTCCAGCAAAACAGCGTCACCAAAGCGGTCGCCGATGGCTGGAGACGTCCACTGTGCATTGCCCATCTCGAAAAATTTGCGTTCCATGGCCATGGGGCTGAGCAGGTCGATGCCTGCATCCCGCGCCTCCTGCTTGTTGGCGGCGCCAACGTCGATGAAGGTGTCATCCAGGTCGGCGGCGCTGGGCGGATGCTGCCTTCCTGGCTGCAAATGAACGGAAAGCCCTGCCACCGCTCCCGGAATCCACTTCTGCTGCGCCATGCCAATCTTGACCGGCTGGGCCGAATACAACTCGTTGAACAACGGCAGGGAACCGGTCTGCGGAAGGCGCTGCACGCGCACATAGCCATCATCGGTAATGCCGCTGATCACGAATCCCGGCTCGTCCATGGGAGCAACAATCAGCCGGTGCGGCGTGCCTGTGCCCATCGTCACCAGCACGCTGCCCATGTTGTCGGTCTTCGGCGAATAGGATTGCAGGCGCGCCGTGATCAGCGCTGCCAGTTGCTGCTCGTATCCAGGAATGGCAGGCGTCTGCACCAGCTCTTTCAGGTCGTCTCGCAGGTTGCCGGGGACTCTCTGCGCCTGAACATTTGCAACCATCATGCACAACAACATCAACACAGCCCAACGCCAGCTTAGTTTCATCTTGAGTATCTCCAGAAAAGTTACTTTGGAAAATAAAGGTATATATGAGAGGTGAAGGATAAATCCACCCCGGCACGAACTCTAATCATCGATCAGTCGCCGATGGCCCGATGGACACGTACCGTGCGAGCAGTCGTAGAAGCCCTCATCCCACTCTCGCTGCACGTTGTAATGTGAATGGCAGTAAATCCGGTCGCATTCGGGACAATAGGCATCCAGTCCACCGTCAATATCCACCTCTTCTTCAAAATACTTGTGCACGGAACCGAGGTCTCCCGCTGCCAGCCATTCAAAGACCTTCTTCTGGTACTGAGGACTCAGGCTGAAGCTCCTGGTTATGCCGGCACAAATGATGCCCTGCAGGATATTCTCTTCCGGACCGGCTTTGTAAAACAGTACGGCGGGTTGTCCACATACAGAGCAGGGCAATGTGTACCCGTCATCAGACACACGGATGACGCGTTTCGGTGGGATGGCAAGCTCTGGCACGGCAGGCTTGGGGATGTGCGCAGACAGCTCATCATGGCAAGCCTGAAAGATGCGGTGCAGTTCCTGTTCAAGTTCCGTCCCCGCAGGCCCCAGCGCCCGCAACTCGCTCGCAACTTGCCCACAATAACTGGAAGCGGCGCCCAGCATTCCGCGGGCGCCTGCCGTATCCGACGGCTCTTTGCGCAGCAGGTCACGGGCCAGAAGCGTGGAATAGTAAAGTTCTTTGGTGTCGCCGCACCACATGCCGATGGCATCCTTATCCAGGCCCCCATGGTTGCGGAAGGCGGTAATGATCCGGTCCTTCAGCTCTTCAAATAATTGAAATGGGTTGTAGTCGAATTCAGGCAAGCGCCTCATTGTAACTTTTTCGCGATTTCCTTTGCGCCCCTGGCCTCATTTGCTGTAAATCAGGAATGTGACTCTCGATTCCCGGCTGCGCCGCCGTTTTCGCGCCAATCTTCTGCGCTGGTATGACCGCGAGCAGCGCAAGCTCCCCTGGCGGGGCGAAACCGATCCTTATCGCATCCTGGTTTCCGAGATCATGCTGCAGCAGACGCGTGTGGCCGTGGTCGAAGATCGCTACAAGAAATTCCTTCAGCAGTTCCCCACCGCCCATGATCTGGCCGCAGCCAGTGCAGATTCAGTGCTGGCGGCCTGGAGCGGCCTGGGGTACTACCGTCGCGCGCGCAACCTGCATGCGGCGGCCAAGCAGATTACTGCCAATGGCGGCTTCCCGCGTACCGCTGCGGAATTGACGCAATTGCCCGGTATCGGACGTTACACGGCAGCCGCCGTCGCCAGCATCGCCTTTGGCAAACCGGTAGCCGTGGTGGATGGCAATGTGAAACGCGTGTTGCAGCGCTTTACCGGCCGAGAACTTTCAGACCCTCTGTGCTGGAATACCGCACAGGAAATGCTGGAGCCGGGTCGTCCCGGCGATTTCAATCAGGCTATGATGGAACTGGGCGCAACCGTGTGCCTGCCGGGAGAACCGCTCTGTCTGCAATGTCCGGTGATGAAGCTGTGTGCGTTGCGTGGAAGCGGCATTCGCAGGCAGCGTGCATCGCGCAGGAAAGCCGTGCTGAGCTACTTGCTGGCGCAAAAACCGGGGCAGGTATTCCTTCAGCAGCGTGATGCAGATGTGTCATTGATGCCGGGTATGTGGGAATTGCCTTTGCTGGAAAATCACGCGCAACCGGACAAACCGCCTGTCCTCGCCTTGCGCCATTCGATTACCGTCACCGATTACACCATCATGGTTCACTCCGGGGTGTCCCGCGGCGCAAAAAAGGGCAAATGGATCTCATTGCAATCGGTGAATGATCTCCCGCTCACCGGCCTCACGCGCAAGATACTCCACAGACTGCAACTCCTCCCAATATGATGCGTGGCACTTTCCTTCAATAAAATCGATCAGCATTCATCGGTTCGACCATCGTGATCAGCGGTAAGGGTTTGGCTCACGCTATCGACGATTGCGGACGGAGAAATGTCTGCCGCAACGCAGCCGTAACTCCATCGGGAGAGCCGCTGGCGGTCAGCGTGCCATAGTCATACTCGCGGCCTTCCATTTCGGCCAGCACAATCACCGGCGTAGACGGACTGTAGCTCTTGATAATGTTTGCCAGCCGCTTGCGTTCATCGTTGGGAATGGAGTTGCATAGGACCACGGCGTCAAAGTCGCCATTGAAGAGCTTGTTGATGATCTCCGGCGAGTTTGTAGCTGAGACAACTTTGTAGCCCGCAGTCACCAGCGCCTGGTCACGTTTTTTGGAAAGATAAGAATCTCTTCCGGCAGACAGAATTACGATAGGCATATCTGAAGTTACCCGGAAACAGGGTAAAAAGACAGCGTCAAGATATGCAATGCAGATGCAGCCATGAGCTCTAGCCTTTGGCCTGATGACACTCAGGGCCGCATTTTCACTCGATGCAGTTTTTGCTGATCTTCATGGTGGCTGCCGTCAGCGTTAAGTTTTTTGATAGTGGTTCTGTCAATCTGGGTACAGGTGTGACAGCGCCCAACCCACTGCCCTGCCGTGAGCATTTGACTGCTCTGCAGTGGGTTGAACACCGTTGTTACATGAGACGCCTGCAAAGTCAGAAACGATGGCAATGTGAGTACGTCAAGATGCGCCGTACCCAACCCTTACCACAGCGCAGCGAAGCCACAACCAAAGGCTTTAACCGCAGTCGGACATGGGACTTGAGTCCCACCCAGAAAAGATGAAAATAGGTATGAGCGACTGCGTGGGCGAAAGCCGAATCTCTGTGGCGCCTGCAAGAGCCCGCACCGCAGTCTGGCTTGGACATCGCATCGTACCCGAAACTGTTGCTCCTCT
>QHVI01000119.1 GCA_003223515.1 Candidatus Angelobacter sp. Gp1-AA117 | reverse complement strand
GTCTGTTTGCCTTCCTCACAACATTGCAAGATTCTGCACCGCAAGTCGTCCCCTAATGCTTTTGCCATCCTCTATGTTGTCGCAGGAGCTTCGCCGAACCTGACAATAGCATAACTTTAATCAGTACGCTATTAACTAAAATGGTATAATGTCACTTACTCTGCGCATTCAGCATGAAGGTAGCCTTCAAAAACAGGGATTTCGCATGGACGGACAGCAGCGGAGCAGATTCCTCGGCCCTACTCGCGCGCTGGAGAAAACGCGCGCGAGCTTAACGGGCCTTCGGAATGACATCTCTCATTTGGATACAGCATGGTATCCCTAAAGTAAGTGGCATTAGCCGAGGGCGGCTGCGCTCCATCAAGAGTTTCTTATTGCTCAGTGCTTGCCTTGTCTGGATTCATGCTGTGAAATACAGCTATGCTTCGTCCAATAACCGGATTCGTGCTCGCTGGTGGCAAAAGCTCGCGTATGGGCACGAACAAGGCCCTGCTCAGTCTTGACGGCGCGACCTTGCTGCAACGCACGCAGACCTTGCTGCAGTCAGTTTGCCAGCGCGTCTTTATTCTTGGCCAGAGGGAGCTGTACGGAAGCTTCGGCGAGTGTATAGAAGATGTTTACCGGGAATGCGGTCCTCTGGGAGGCATTCATGCCGCACTGCTGAATTCATCCACGGAGTTCAACCTGATCACCGCCGTGGATACGCCCTTTCTTACCGTCGAATTGCTCGGTTATATGGCCGATCGGGCGAGGCAATCCCGAGCGGTTGTTACTACGCCCCGTTTAGGCGGCTTCGACCAGCCGCTGTGTTCGATTTATTCGCGGGAGTTTCTGTCCGTAGCGGAGGCGGCACTGCAGTCCGGCAATTACAAGATCGTTCCGCTGTTTCCGAAGGAGAACACGCTGGTCATCAGCAAGGCTGAGCTGGCTGAATTTGGAGCCACGCCGGAGATATTTGATAACCTGAATACGCCGGAAGATGTGGAGCGCGCCCGCAGGCGTTCTTCCGTACAGCATTCATGAACCATCACCACCATCCTCACGAGCACCAGTCGCAGCCTCAGTCGCCGTATATCGAGTTCCAGCACGTTCATAAATCGTTCGGCGAACGCACGGTGCTGGATGATGTGAGCTTCTATGCAAATCCTGGAGAGACGCTGTGCATTCTGGGCCGCAGCGGCGTGGGCAAATCGGTGTCTCTGCACCATATCATGGGATTTCTGAAGCCGGATTCGGGCCGTGTGATCGTCGCCTTTGAGGACATTACCGACTATGCCGAGCAGGAACTGGAACGCATTCGCAAGAAAGTGACGATGGTCTTCCAGAATGGAGCGCTGTTTGATTCGCTCACCGTCGGCGAAAACGTCGCCTTCCCGTTGCGCGAACGGCGCGACCTGGAAGAAAACCAGATCTTCCAGATCGTGGATGGCCTGCTGGATATGGTAGGGGTAAAGCCCATGCGTGACATGCTGCCTTCTGATCTTTCCACTGGAATGAAGCGCAGCGTGGCGATTGCCCGCGCTCTAGCCGCCCAGCCGGAATGTATTCTTTACGACGAACCGACCACCATGGTTGATCCGCTGATGGCTACCCTGCTCGGTGATCTGATTCAGAAGCTGAAGCTGCAACTCAAGCTCACCAGCGTGGTGGTGACACATGATATGCGCTTGGCCAAGAAGCTGGCGGACAGAATCGTTTTTCTCCATGAGGCGCGCGCGGTTTTCTTCGGCACGGCCAAACAGATGGAAGAGAGCGATGATCCGATTGTGCAGCAGTTCCTGGAGCTTGACCGGCTGATCATTCCGGGCAAGGACGAACCGCCGGCCATGCACGTGTAGGAACAGAAGATTTCACCGCAGCGTGGCGAGCCACAACCAAAATCTTTTACCGCAGAGGACGCAAAGGACGCAGAGGAAGCAAATATAAGCTTATGTGTATTGATTTGACCGTGTTTTGTTCCTCAAGATCCTTGTGGAATGCCGCCAAAGCTGAACCCGCACAGGGGTGCAAAAGCAGCATGAAAATCTTTGCAGGAAAACAAGAATTTTGGATATAGCACCGCAGAGGGCGCAGGGAACGCAGGGAAGAATGGGTAAATGGGTAATTTGGTAAATGGGTAAATTAAGATGCAGTTCTATCAACGATTTTCATTATTCATCTACCAATTACTCATCTACCCATTTCAGCCCTTTTGCGTCCTCCGCATTGCTATTCTCAAGATCCTTTGTTTCTCAGAAAGGAATTCTCAGGTTCCCATGTTTCTGCTCGCGCACAACTTAAAGCAAAATGAGGATGTTCAGGGGCTGAGTGCTGAATGCTGACTGCTGAGTGCTACTGAGTTTGGTGTGGCTTCGCTACGCTGTGGTTAAAGGTTTTTCTGATTTCTGTCCTCCCGAACGCGATATGATGGTCCCAACAAGCTATGGAACAAGACCTTCACAATTTAAAAGATGACATGATCGCCTTCATTGAAGGCCACGGCATGCGCCGCTTCCGCGGCTACATAAAGGACGATATGCCCAGCGTCCTGTGGTCGGCGACCGAAGATCATGCCGATGCGTGGAAGGATTTTGTCGAACTGGCAAAGGCTTCTGGCGTTCACTTTATGGTGATGAGCCACGAGGAACTCGTGAGCGAAGATGTTGATTTTCTTATCGAGCGGCTGGAAGGCACCGATTATTTGAGCGAAGAAGATTTGGAAGAGGCCCGCTGGCTGCGGAACTTTGCCGGTAAAGTCGGCAAGATTCAACTCGGCTTTCCCTGCCAGGGAGTGATGTTTCTTTACGAGGCCACCACCGACTGGTTCGAGAATTACGAGCGGCTGGAATCGATTGCCGATGACTTTGACGGAATCCTGATCGACGATTCAGATCAGGACGAAGACTGACAGGATGAGATCGGGAGATCGCACGTGATCGAGTGATCTGAGATTCTTTTGCCGCTGATAAACGCTGATTACCGCTGAAAAGGCAAAACCGTAACACAGATGACACTGATGGGACTGATTTACACAGATACGGCTGAGAAGTAAATCACAAAACTTAGATGACCCGATGGCACCTTCTTACGCCTGACTCCTCATTAGTAGACAAGCTGTGCTCTGAGGCGCAGCTCTCACCTATGCTGGCGCACCTGCTGGCATTGCGCGGCATTGGCAGCGATGAAGCCGCGGCCTATCTCTCGCCCTCACTGGATCAACTTCATTCGCCCTCTCTCATGCTGGGGATGAAAGAGGCAGTCGAGCGGCTAAGCGCAGCCATCCTCCATAAAGAGCAGATACTCATCTATGGCGATTATGACGTGGACGGAACCACCGCCGTGGTGGTGCTCAAGACCGCTATCGAGTTGTGCGGAGGCGCTGCTGATTTCCATGTCCCTCACCGTATCAAAGAAGGCTATGGAATAAAGGATGACGTGATCGAGCGTTCGGCTGCAGCCGGAGTGAAACTGGTGATCAGCGTGGATACCGGTATCCGCGCATTTCAGGCGGCAGAGACGGCGCGGCGCCTGGGACTTGATCTCATCGTGACCGACCATCACCTGCCCGAAGCCCATGAAGGCGTGCCCAACGCGCTGGCAGTGCTCAATCCCAACCAGCAGGGATGCCAGTATCCCTGCAAGGCGCTGTGTGGCGCCGGAGTAGCCTTCAAAGTAGCGCAGGCTCTTTTTGCCCGCTTCAAAGACCCGGCAGACCAGGCCCGGCTTGTGCCCTCGTTTTTGAAGATGGTGGCCATCGCCACCATTGCAGATGCCGTCCCGCTCACGGGTGAGAACCGCACCATCGCCAAGCTTGGTCTGGAGGGATTGCGGCGTCCGATAAACGGCGGGCTGAAAGCGCTGATGGAAGTTTCCGGCCTGGCAGACTGCGGGCGCGCACTCAATGCCATGGATGTAGGTTTTCGCATGGGGCCGCGCATCAACGCCGCCGGACGCATGGACGTGGCCCGCGACGTGATCGAACTCTTTACCTGCAAAGACCACGCGCGCTGCCGCGAAATTGCTGAGAAGCTGAACCTGCTCAATACCGAACGGCAGACGGAAGAGGCGCGGATTGTAGCGGAAATCGAGGCGCAGCTTGCAAATAGTCCGGAACTGGCGGAAAAATTTTGCGTAGTATTTGATGGGGATGGATGGCACCGGGGCGTCGTCGGCATCGTGGCTTCGCGAGTGGTGGAAAAAACGGGACGTCCGGCTCTGGTGATCGCCAAAGAAGGCGAAGAGGCGCACGGTTCAGGGCGCTCGATTTCTGCATTTCATCTGCTGGAAGCCCTGGAAAGCTGTCATGGACTTTTTACGCGTTTTGGCGGGCATGCCCATGCAGTCGGCTTTGCTTTACCTGCGGCCCATGTGCCTGAGTTGAAGCGGCGGCTGGATGAATATGCACGCACCCGCCTCTCACCCGCCGATTTTGAACCTGAGTTGAAGGTGGATGCCGAGATTGCCCTGAATGAAATCACGCCCCAGTTCCTGAACAGCTTGCGCAGGCTTGAACCTTTCGGGCAGGGAAATCCGGAACCGGTGTTTGCCAGCCGGGAGGTCAATTTGCTGATTCCACCCAGAGTGATTAAAGAAAAGCATTTAAAATTCCGGGTAAACCAGCGCCAGGGAAATTCAAATACGGCATTCAGCTATGAAGCGGTTGGCTGGCGAATGGCCCCCCGCCTGAATGGAGAGACATACCAGCCGGGAGACAAGCTTGATCTGGCTTTTACGATTTCAATGAATGATCATCCGGAGTTCGGAGGACTGGAACTGAACCTGGAAGATTTCAGAAAGTCAATGATCGCAGTAGCCGTGCCCTGAGGAGATACATCACTATGACAAGTAATATTTTCTGTTCTCAATGTGGTTCCAGCAATAGCACGAATGCGCGTTTCTGCCAGAAATGCGGCGCTTCATTATTCGCCGGAGTGCCGGCGGTCGCTCCTGTGGCCGGTACGATGGTGTCATCGGCTCCAGCGGCTGCAGTAATGGCGGCAGTGCCCGGACAGCGATACGCCGGTTTCTGGATACGTTTCCTGGCGGTGATTGTGGATGGAATCATTTTGCGAATTGCTCTTCAGCCGGTATTGGCGGTATTAGGATTACCGCATTTCTGGTGGTTCGGAAGGATGAACCATTCGATCGATATTGATGACATGGTACTCTTTTTCACTATGCTCTCCAGCGTACTTGCCGTTTTCTTTATCGGCCACTGGCTCTATGAAGCTCTGCTTATCAGTTCAGCATGGCAGGGAACCGTTGGCAAACGCCTGCTGAACCTTAAAGTGACCGATGACATTGGCAACCGCATTTCCTTTGCCCGGGCGACCGGACGCTATTTCAGCAAGATTCTTTCAGGTATGTTTTTCTGCATCGGTTACATCATGGCCGCCTTCACGGATCGCAAGAAGGCGTTGCATGACATGATTGCGGGTACGGTGGTGATCAAAGCGTAGCTGAGCCACGACTACATCCGTATTAACCGCACAGGACGCGAAGGGCGCAAATGAACTTCATGTGCGGTCCATAAAATCCTGGTGTGGATGCGGCTCTGCCGTGCTGCGGTATAGTTAAGGACAGATGCCTCTCAATCCCAAGGTCCTCCGCCGGCTTTTTGCTGCCGGAGCGGTGCTCGTTCTGCTGATTGTGGCAGGCTTCTACTTTCGCGGAATCTTGAGAGTCCATCGTGAGCTGAGCAGCGCTCTTAAAAAGATTCCTTCCAATATCACCCAGAGCACCAGGGGATTCACCTTCTCAAAATCGGAAGGCGGCCGGACTCTTTTCACCATTCATGCATCGCAGGCGGAACAGTTTAAAGAGGGTGGACGGGCCGAACTACACGACGTGAACATCGTGGTTTATGGGCGCCAGTCGAACCGCTTTGACCAGATTTACGGCTCTGATTTTCAGTACGACCCCAGCACCGGCGAGATTGTGGCTAACGGCGAGGTGCACATTGATCTCGAATCGGATGCCACGGGAATTTCGCGTCCGGACCAGTCGCCGCCCAGGGAGATGAAGAATCCCATTCATCTCAAGACCAGCAACCTGAGCTTCAACAACAAAACCGGATTCGCGCAAACCAAAGAGCGCATCGAGTTCCGCATTCCTGAAGCCAGCGGTTCAGCGATGGGTGCAGCGTATGATTCACGTTCCAACGTGCTCAAACTGCTGTCGGCAGTGCGCGTGGTGACTACAGACAAGCGTCAGGCCACCATCACGGCGCAGAGCGCCACCATGAGCAAAGATCCGCGCACGGCGGTGCTGCAGTCAGCGCGGCTGGAAGAGCAGGAGCGCGACTTCCGGGCGGATAAAGTCACATTTCTGCTGCGCGACGACAACACCATTGAGCGTGTGCTGGCTGCCGGAAACATTCACGCCCAGGGTGGCGGCCCCAGGGCATTCAGCATGGATGCTCCGCAAGCCGAGCTGATAATGGCTGACCAGCAGCAGATACGCAGCGGTACTATCTTCGGCGGGGTTTCGTTTGAGACCAAAGGCACTTCACCCGCCAAAGGCAAAGCCGGAAAGGTATTGCTTACCTTCGGTCCCAGGAATCAGGTGATCCGGGCGCGGGCGGAAGATTCAGTGCAGCTTGATCAGGGCCAGCCGGGAAAATCCATGCAGGTGCAGTCCCAAGGTTTAGACTTGTTCACGGGCAGTAATAAGAAGTTGGAGAAGGCAGTCACCTCCGGAACGGCGCAGGTCGTCCTTACTGACAAGCAGACCAAGAGCACCATTACCGCAGGAACATTTGAGGCCAACTATGGCCCACGCAGCAAGTTGCAGAGAGTGTTCGGCAGCCCTGATGCGAAGGTGGTTTCTTCCACACCCGGACAGCCGGACCGTATTACCACCAGCCGCGATGTTATGGCTACATTCAATGATGAGGGCTCCATGACGCTGGTGGAGCAAGACGGCAACTTCCATTACCAGGAAGGGCAGCGCACGGCCACCGCAGCCCAGGCCCGGTACGTCCCGTCTGAAGATAATTTTGTTTTGACCGGCTCGCCCAGAGTGCAGGAAACGGGAACATCGTTGAGTGCGGATACTATCCAGCTTAACCGCAAGACCAACAACGCCACGGCGCAGGGCAACGTAAAAACCACCTACACGGAGTTGAAGCCGCAATCCAATGGAGCGCTGCTGGCGTCGGCTGATCCTATTCACGTGACCGGCAGCAGTATGCAGGCCAGCCGCAATGGAGGCGTAGCAAGATTCACCAATGCGCGCCTGTGGCAGGCGGCCAACATCATTGAAGCGCCCATCATCAGCTTTGACCGGGAGCATCGCAGCCTGCAGGCGCAAGGTTCAGCGCAGGGAAAAGTCAGCGCCGTATTTGTGCAGCCTGACAAAAACGGAAAGACGACGCCGGTCAACGTGACTGCCGACAAGCTTTCTTACGTGGATGCCGAACGCAAGGCGGTCTTCAGCGGCAACGTGCTGGTGCGTGGGGCGGAAACCACCATGAATGCCGACACTGTTCAGGTTCTGCTCCTGCCGCGCGGTAATCAGGCGAGCAGCCAGCTTGATCGCATCATCGCGCAGGGGGAGATCACGATCCAGCAGCAGGAGCGGAAGGCCACGGGGAACCAGTTGGTGTACACGGCGCAGGACGAAAAATTTGTGCTGACCGCGGCGGACGGGAAACGTCCTAGCATTTTTGATGCCGAACACGGGCAAATCACGGGGGATTCGTTGACTTTCTATACTCACGATGATAGGGTGCTTGTAGATAGTAAAGAGTCTTCTCACACTCTTATTCAAACCAGGATTCGAGACGCGAGTAAGAAGTAAATGCAGACCCTAGCGACGGACGAAGTCGGGAAATCGTACCGGGGACGCAGGGTGGTAAACGGCGTCAGCCTCCATATCAATCAAGCTGAAGTCATTGGACTACTCGGGCCAAACGGCGCCGGTAAGACAACTACGTTCTACATGATTGTGGGCCTGGTGCCGCCCGATGCCGGCCGCATCCTGATAGATGGACAGGACATTACCGGTGTGCCCATGTACCTGAGGGCGCGCAATTTCGGCATCAGCTACCTGCCCCAGGAGCCTTCAGTCTTCCGCAAACTCTCGGTGGAAGAGAACATCATGGCAGTGCTGGAGGTACAGCCTCTCTCCTGGCAGGAAAGGAAGCGTAAGAAAGACCAGCTTATTGAAGAACTGGGGTTGGCTCATATCCGCAACAACATGGGATATGCGCTTTCCGGAGGTGAGCGCAGGCGCGTGGAGATCGCGAGAGCGCTGTGCATCGCACCCAAATTCATTTTGCTGGACGAGCCGTTCTCAGGCATCGATCCGATTGCGGTGCTCGACCTGCAAAAAATTATTTTCGATCTGAAGGCGAGCGGAATCGGAGTACTGATTACCGATCATAACGTCCGTGAGACGCTCTCAGTGACCGATCGCGCCTACATCATCAATGAAGGCCGTATCTTCCGTACCGGCACTCCGGAACAACTGGGCAATGACCCAGAGGTCAAGAGGGTGTATCTGGGCGAGAGTTTTACGTTTGTTTAATGCATCTCTGGGTTACGCGTGAAGAATGAATGCGATAACTATAGTTTCAAGAATGCACAAAAGTCAGGCAACATAAGCTCGATTTGCCCGTAAAATAATGTAAGAAGCTTCCGGCTGCCGCACGGGCTGGAAAGCACACTGAAGTGCGGAACAGGCTCAACGGGACCCATAGCGGAATGGTATTACTCCAGAACAAACTGAACCTTAAGGTTGCACAGAGGCAGATCCTGACTCCAGGCCTTGTGCAAATGGTGAGCGTGCTTGCGCTCAACAAACTGGAACTCAAGGAGATGATCAACACCGAAATGGTGGAGAATCCGGTTCTGGAGGAGTTGGATTCATCCGTACCCATGCTGGATGAGGTTGCCGGGCGCGAAGAGGCGCGCGAGCGTGAACAGACGCTGGAGCGCAAGGAGGCCGAGCCTGCTACGCCGGCGGAGGAGAAGAAAGACCCGTTTGACGAGATCGATTTTGGCTCTTTCTTCCGTGATTATCTCGATCCCGGTTACCGCAGCACCAGCGAGATGGAAGAAACCGACCGGCCTTCCTTCGAGAATTTCCTCTTCAAGCCTTCAACTCTTACCGATCATCTCATGTGGCAGCTTGGCTCTTTGAATATGCGTTCTTCGGTGCGCGCCGCTGCGGAATTGATCATCGGCAACCTGAACGAAGAAGGCTACCTGCTTGCAACTGAGGATGAACTCCTGGGCCTTGCCCGCGAGCAGATTGGGGGTGAACAGCAAGTCGCCGATTCGCAGGAGGAATCCGCCCTGCAAGATGAATCTGCGGACCATGAAACAGGAAGCCTGCAACTCGTGGTTTCCCACACCCCTTCACCGGAAGCGGCGGCAGCGGAGAAGACGAGACGCTTCACTCCGGAATTGCAGTTCAGCCGCGAGGACCTGCGGGAAGCCATTGAGATCATCCAGAATTTTGATCCTGTAGGCGTAGCTGCCCACAATCTGCGCGGATGCCTGCTGGCTCAGCTCAAGTTCATCCTGAAGACACGCGATCTGGAAGGCTCTGATGATCCGGAGAACGATCAGGTAGTGGAAGACGCCCTCAGGATCGTAGACTGCCATCTGCATCTGCTCTCGAACAAGGGCTACAAGGAGATTGCCCGCGCCATCATGCGTCCGCTGGAATCAGTGCTGCAGGCGCATGAATTTATCCGTACTCTCGATCCTAAGCCGGGGCTGCGCTACAACAAGATCCAGGCCAAACTCATCGAGCCCGATGTCGCCTTTGTGAAGCAGGGCGATGAATACCTGGTGCTGATGAATGATGAAGACCTGCCGCAGTTGCGCGTGAGTCCTACCTACCGCAAGCTGCTGCACCAGAATAATGGGGTAGAAAAAGATGTCCGCTCTTACGTAAAGGAGCGCTATAAGTCCGCCGTGCAACTCATTAAGAACATTGAGCAGCGCAGGCAGACCATCCTGAAGGTTTGCTACGCCATCATTGGCCGCCAGCGGGAGTTTCTCGATCACGGCATTGACCTGCTCAAGCCCATGATGATCAAGGAAGTGGCGGAGGAGATCGGAGTTCATCCCTCCACCGTCAGCCGCGCCGTATCGAACAAGTATGTTCATACGTCGCAGGGCGTTTTTGAATTGCGCTACTTCTTCTCTGAGAGCGTTCAGGGGCCGGAAGGTTCGGGTACCTCGCTGCTCATCCTGAAACGCCGGGTGAAAAAGCTGATTGAAGAAGAAGATTCGTCGCATCCGCTGACCGATGAGCAGATCACGAAGATTCTGCAGTCGCAGGGGATTCAGGTCACCCGGCGCACAGTGGCCAAGTACCGCGAAGACATGAAAATTCCAAGCACACATCAAAGGAGGGTCAAGAATTAAAGCCGAAGGCGGTGAACGTCTGCCTGAAGGCATGCGATTCACAAGCGAATCGCTGGACGCTGATATTCAATCAATGTGCCAGTTTCACTGACACATTATCGGCGCTCGAAAAATGAAATTGCCGTAAAAAGCCGCCTGTATTGATGCCGTCCTGTCCCAGGCACCAGTCAGACGACTCTCAAACAGACCAGGAGGGAGTCAAATGAACGTGGAATACACTGGCCGGCAGTTTGATATCACCCCCGCCATCCGCAAACAGATCCAGAGCGGATTAGAAAAAATCCAGAAAATCCTGGGCAATTTTGATACGCACGTCATTCTTTCGGCGGAAAAACACCGCCACATCGCGGAGATCACCGTCACGGTGCGCAACCACGCGCCCATTGTAGGGCTGGGCGAGGCCGGAGATATGTCCGCAGCTATCGGCAGTGCCCTTGATCGCATTGACCGCCAGGCAGTGAAATACAAAACCAAGTGGAAAAGCAAAAAGCAGAAGGCCCGCAAGAAATTCGATCAGCAGTTTCCGAATGATAAGGAAGTATCGCTGGCGGTGGCCGTGGGCGGGAGCCTGGAAACCGCTATCCCAGTGACCGTGCATTCGTTCCCCAAAGTGGTCAAATTCACCGAGACGCATATCGTGAGAAGTTCTGACTCGGTGGCCTACAAACCGTTGACGTTGGAAGAGGCAGTGAAGGAAGCCGAATTCCGGGATCGTGAGGTGTTTGTCTTTCGCGACTTGGAAGGAAAAGTGAAAGTGCTGCATCGCAAACGCGACGGCAAAATGGAATTGATCGAAGCACCATAGAGACATGTGTGGCACAGTGCCCTCGGTCTGTGCTGAAAAGATCGTGTGGCACAGCCGCCCTCGGCTGTGCGCGAAAATCAAACAGGGGCGCACGAATACGCCGCGATTGAACGAATCAGTTCCGGCGATCTATGCGCCCTCTTTTCTTTGAAAGCTGGCAGGCAGCACGAAGGTTGATCAGGTAAGATTTCGCTTGCCGTGAATAACCGCGGTAATCAAAACTCTGCAATCGCGTTTACGTCGGATAACGCCCCGTTGGACCAGGCTACTCGGTGAGCCATTGGCTTAACCGGGATTCAATTTCCTCTTGAGATATTGTGCCGTGCTCCTGTGCATCTTTCAATCCGCGATGAATCTTTTCAAGCACATAGAGGTGATACTGGATATCTTCCAGGGAGCAGTTGTCGGGCAGTTTCTCCAGCAACGATTGCACTTCCTGTTTGGCGGTCATGACTGAGCTTAGAATACCATCGCTGACCGTGAAACATGCTGTCAAATCTCTCCGTTATCTTGTATTACTGACGTTCGAATTCTTCTCTGCTTGCGGCGAATTCTCCCGCGCAGCCAAGGGCGCGTGCGGTCCATAGGGAGCAACACACCGCCAAATTCGATACACATCAACTACTTTTGTTACCTTTGCGTCCTTTGCGTCCTCTGCGGTAAAGGGTTTTGGTTGTGGCTCGCCACGCTGTGGTGAGTCTTTTTTGCCTTAATGTGGAAAATCTGGACGCGCCCAGAAGGGTATAATCAAATTTCCCATGAGTTATCAGGTACTAGCGCGCAAATATCGTCCGCAGCGCTTTTCTGAGGTTATCGGGCAAGACCACGTTACCCGCACCCTGAAAAATGCCATCGAGCAGCAGCGGATTGCGCACGGCTACATCTTCAGCGGCCACCGGGGCATAGGTAAGACCACCATTGCCCGCATCCTCGCCATGGCCCTGAATTGCCGCGCCCATGACAAGCCGAATTCGGAACCTTGCGGCGTCTGCGAATCCTGCACGGAAGTCCGGGCGGGCGGCGCGGTTGACGTAATTGAAATCGACGCTGCCACCAATCGCGGCATCGATGAGATTCGCGAACTGCGCGAAGCGGCGCGCTACCGTCCAGCGCGCGACCGCTACAAGATTTATATTCTCGACGAAGCCCACCAGATCACCGATGCCGCCTTCAACGCGCTGCTGAAGACTTTGGAAGAGCCGCCGTCACACATCATTTTCATGATGGCCACCACCGCGCCTGAGGACATTCCTCAGACCATCCGCTCGCGCTGCCAGCATTTCAGCTTTCATGCAGTGAAGTTCGACGAGATTGTGGGCCAGTTGCGCGCCATCTCCGAAAAAGAAGGCATTCAGGCCGATAATGATGCTCTGGCGGTGCTGGCCGAGGCTGGTGATGGCTCCATGCGTGATGCTCTTTCGATCATGGATCAGGCCATCGCTTGCTGTGGCACCACACTAAGCGCGCCGTTGGTTCTGGGGCTGGTTGGCTCGGTTGGGTCAGAGATTCTTGAAGACCTCATGGACACTGTGGCCCGCAGCTCCAGTGAAGAAGCCCTGCGGCTGCTGGATCGCCTGATGACCGAAGGCCACAATCCCGCGCATTTCGCCAGACAACTGGTCAGATTCCTACGCAATGCCCTGGTTGCGAAAGTAGGCGGCCCGGACTCACCAGTGCTGCAGATTTCTTCCGATGAACGCAAGCGCGTGGGACGAGTAGCCGGGCAATTCTCAGAAGAGGACCTGGCGCGCTTCCTGCAGATCATGCTGCGCACCTATGATGAGCTTGGCTATCGCCAGGAGCAGCGCTTCCATCTGGAGTTGGGCGTGCTCAAAATGGTGCACGCGCAGCGACTGCTGCCGCTGGAGCAGATCCTGAGCCAGGTATCGATAGATAAGCCAGCGGCGGAAAAAACCGCAGCATCACCGGCCACGCGCCCGGCTGCCGCGCCGCCGCCTTCATCTCGACCAGCAGCCTCGACTACCGCCAGCCCTTTTGCGCGCAGCTCTGAAACTCCGGCATCACCCTTCGAAACTGACCGTGCACGCAAATCGCGCTCGTATGATCCGGAGATGTCCGCGGCGGAAATGCCTGCAGCCACCATGCAATCGCAGGCGGCCACAGCCACAGCCGTCGCCATCGAGGAGCCACCACCAGCGCCCACCGGCGATCCCGGCATCATTCTGGGAGCTGTGCTGGCTGCATTGGAACAGGAAGGCCACAACTCTCCATTACGCGAGTTGGAAAAGGGAAGTGCGATCGTTCAGGGATCGGAATTGATTGTGACGTTAGGTCTAAAGCAGGCTTTGATTGATGTGTTGTTTCTGGCGGATGCAATGCGTGTGGCCAATTCCGCTGCGTCTGCGGCCGCAGGGCGTCCCTTGAAGCTGAAAGTAGCCAGCGGCTCACCCGCGAATGGAAATGGAGCAGCGGCAATGGCAGTGGCGCGTCCGGCACGCGAGAATGGCGTGAGTGCGCGCAGCCGCGCCGCCAATGATCCGGTAGTGCAGCGCATGCAGGAAAAATTTGGAGCAGAGATCCGCACGGTGATTGATCATCGTGACAAAAATTAGGAGCAGCCATGGGCGGATTCAATTCACGCCAATTTCAGGAGATGCTGGAGCAGGCCCAGAAACAGGCCCAGGAATTACAGCAGAAGATGCAGCAAACCGTGGTGGACGCCTCCGCAGGAGGCGGCTCCGTCACTATCAAGATGAATGGCCAGAAACAGGTGCTCGAAACCAGGATTGATCCTTCAGTCATACAGAGTGGTGACGTGGAGATGCTGCAAGACCTTGTAACCGCCGCCGTGAATGAAGCCGGACGCAAAATCGATGCTGCCATGCAGTCCACCGTGGGCGGCATGTTGGGCGGCATGGGACTGCCGGGAATGTAGCCTTCGGGTTATCGATACGGTTTCTACTGGAAGGATGACGTGGCCAAATTTGCCGAGCCCATGGCTCGACTGATCGACGAATTGAAGAAGCTACCCGGTGTAGGCAGCAAGAGCGCCCAGCGCATGGCGTTTCACATCCTGCGCTCCAGCGCAGACGATGCCGACACGCTGGCCTCTGCCATCCAGAACCTGAAAGAGAAACTTCATCTCTGTTCCATCTGCAACAACATTACTGACATTGATCCATGCACCTACTGCGCCAATGTCACCCGCAATCAGCGGCTGGTGTGCGTAGTAGAAGAGCCCACGAATATTGCGGCGGTAGAGAAGACGCGGCATTACAACGGCGTCTACCATGTGCTGCATGGCGCGCTTTCGCCGCTGCATGGCGTTGGCCCGGAGCAGTTGCGCATTCCTTCGTTGCTGAAGCGGCTTGAGAACGGCAGCATCGATGAAATCATCCTCGCCACCAATCCCACGCTGGAAGGCGAAGCCACGGCGGTCTACCTGACCGATCTAATCAAGCGGCCCGGAGTGAAGGTCACCCGTATCGCCACGGGAATCCCCGCCGGAAGTGATATTGAGTATGCCGATGAAGTGACCATGCTGAAGGCCATTGAAGGCAGAAGGGAACTGTAAAGATCTTAGCGATCATTCCAGTCCACGCAGCCCAGGGGCGGCCGCCCTTCATAATGATCCCGGCTACATAAAAACTACAGGGCCAGACGGGGCAAATGTCTGGCCCTTTCTTCTCCCCCTGAATCTTGCTTCTCCTGATATCCGCGCAAACTCTCTTTGTCTGTATAGTGAATTCCACCCCGCTAACGTTTCAGGCGCCGGTGAAATATTTTCAATCTGAGAAAATCTTTACTTATTTTTACCTGGGATTACCAGGTTCTAAGTTACTGCCTGCGCGCCATCCGGTCTATAATCAAAGCCGTATTCCATCTTCTCCGAATAGAGGTCTTTTTATATGTTTACTCGCATATCTCTGCTTATCATTGTCATGGCGCTTACGCTGAGTGCGGCAGCCCAGCAGTCCGGTTGCACCAGTATGGATTTGCCGGTCAACGTGATTAAGGCAAGCGGAGAGCCGGTCACAGGATTGTCTGCTGCCGATTTTACCGTCCAGTTGAAGAAACAGTCTGCGACCGTCAATTCAGCCACATACGGCGGCGGGCCGCGTCGCGTGCTTTTTGTGATTGATACCACCAGAAAATTATCGTCAGACGCGCGTCGGCTGGAGATGGTGTTTGCCCAGGAAATCATGGCCGCCGCACAGGCGGAAGATAGTTTTGCCCTGATTACTGCGCGAGGAATATCGCAAAGCGTGAAATTTGGAACCGACCGCTCTGATGTAACCAAAGCCCTGCAGGTATTGAATGAAGGGGCTGGTGAATCCGGGGACAGTCATGCAGGACCTCTCGACGCAGTTACAGATGGCATAAGCTGGTTTGGAGAGCCGCGCGTGGGAGATACGATTGTGCTGATGGCCCTGAACCTGGAGGACAATCATAAAGCCACTCCTAAATCCGTCGCCCGGCTGCTGGGTGACCATGGTATCCGCCTGTTCGGACTGGCTCTTGGCCCACTACAGCTCCAGAATTCTACTGCTGCAGGTATGGTTCTCGACAAAGATGGATTCGGTTACCGCCAACCCGGCATGCAGTTGCACGAATCCCTTGCCGATCCCAACTTCTTCCCGCTCAGCATCGAAAGCGGCGGCTATATCGTGCCGGTAAACACCATTGCCGCACATTCACAATTCGAATTGACTGCTGCAAAAAAAGTCCAGATACAGAGCAACGGCCAGTTGATGGCACGCCTGATCGATAACTTCTATGACATTCACATCAAAGCGTCGTCAGGTTCGCACGGTGAGGCGGCCAACGTTAGCCTCGATAAAGGCCACGCTGCTGCCGGACTCCACGTGCTCTTCCCGCACAGTGCAGGCGCGTGCTCGTCGACGGTAGCGGCGAAATAACGATACTTTCCATTCTCATCCATGGAGGCGCTGATCTCAGCGCCTCTGTTTACCCCCTTCAATCTCTGCGTTCTCTGCGTCCTCTGCGGTTAAACGGTTTTGGTTGTGGCTTCGCTACGCTGTGGTTTAGCCTTTTTTCTTCCTTTGCACCCTTGGCGTCCTTTGCGGTTTCGAGTTTGCGATATCATCTTCATACGTGGAAAAAATCAGGGTCAAACTCACAGGCAACAGCTATGACGTGCTGATAGGCACTGGCCTGCTGCGCCGGGCAGGACGTGAAATAGCACGCCTGCTGCCCTCCCGCAACTCCCGCGTCTTGGTCATTACCTCGCCCACCGTACGCCACCATTGGGGCGCGCAGCTTGAGCAATCACTCCGGCAGGCAAAGTTGAAATATGACGTGCTGGAGATGAATGATGGTGAACCTTCAAAGAACCTAGCGACTTTGGAGCAGTTGGCAGGGCAGATCGTGAACGCGGGGGCCGACCGCAAATCACTGATGGTGGCCTTCGGGGGCGGAGTGGTTGGCGACAGCGTGGGCTTTCTCGCCTCCATCTTCATGCGCGGCCTGCCTGTCATCCAGATTCCTACCACCGTAGTTGCCCAGGTGGATGCCAGCATTGGCGGCAAGACCGGCGTGAACTTGCAGGCAGGCAAGAACCTGATCGGCACGTTTCACCAGCCCAGGGCCGTCCTCATCGATCCGCTGGTTCTTGAAACCCTGGAGGAGCGGGAATTCCGTTCCGGCCTCTTTGAATCGTTGAAGTGCGGCGTGATCCGCGACGCGAAGCTATTTGATTTCATGGCTGCACAGCCGGAGAAGATCCGCCAGCGCAACCGCAAGGCCCTGCAGCGGCTCATTGTTGATTCCGTGCGCGTAAAGGCCAAGGTGGTTTGTGCCGACGAGCGCGAGTCTGATCTGCGCCGCATTCTGAACTTCGGCCACACCATAGGCCACGCGCTGGAGGCCGCTACCGGTTACACGCAGTTGCTGCATGGAGAAGCTGTGGGCTGGGGTATGATGGCAGCCGCCTCCATCGCCCGCGATGTCAAGAGTTGCGCTCCGCAAACGGCTGAGCGGATACATTCTGCGGTTGCAGGCTACGGTCCTCTCCCGGCAGTACGCATTCGCACAGAAGACGTGATAGCCCGCCTGTCTTCCGATAAGAAAACCGTGGCTGGCTCTGTCCATTTCGTCCTGCCGGAAAAAATCGGCAAGGTGAAGATCACCAGTGATGTTCCGCCTGAAGTGGTTTACAGCGCCGTGGAGCAGATCAGGAACTATGCCTGAACCGGTGAAAGCGGTGGGTGCTACTCCCGCAGGGGCCACAGATGAACATTCGGCTGCCAAAGCAGTGCAGCAGATGTTCGACGAGATTGCTCCGCGCTATGACTTTCTGAATCATGCACTCTCCATGAATGTGGACCGGCTGTGGTGGCGCAGGACTGCCCGCATCTTCAGGCACATACTTGCTCGCGATAACGCATCTGTCCTCGACCTGTGCGCTGGAACCGGAGATATGTCGGTTGCGCTGCGCGCCATGGGAGCGGGACCGCGCATCTATGCCCTGGATTTTTCCCACCAGATGTTGCAGCACGGTGTGGAAAAATATCGGAACAAAACCATTCAGCCGGTCGAAGCAGATGCGTTGCACCTGCCGCTGCCGCAGGCGAGCATCGACCTGGTAGTCTCCGCTTTTGGATTCCGCAATCTCGCAAATTATGAAGCCGGACTGCACGAAATCTTCCGCGTGTTGAAGCCGCAGGGTGAAATTGGCATCCTCGATTTCAGCGAGCCGGGAGGAATTCTGGGAAAGTTTTATGGCTTTTACTTCCGCAAGGTGCTGCCGCGCATCGGGACGCTCATCTCCGGCGTCAAAGGGCCCTATGAATACCTGCCTGCTTCTGTCCAGAAGTTCCCAGCACCCCAGCAGCTGCTTTCCAAGATGGAAGCCGTAGGGTTCAGAGAAGTTTCATGGACGCCGTATACGTTTGGGATTGCAGGATTGTATCGGGGAAAGAAAGCTTAAGTCCTTACACCAAACTAAAATAACCTTAACGTTTCGGCTCTGAGCAGGAATCTGTAAGAGAGGCCGTATTTTGCTGGGGTAGGCTAAACTCTGAGTTTGCCAACCGACAATGAATTCACGAGAATCCTGGACTGGCCCGGATATCGGGTTTATCGCCACGAGATTGATGAGGGGAGCAAGGAACTCAAGCTTTGGATTCGGCGCA
>QHVI01000157.1 GCA_003223515.1 Candidatus Angelobacter sp. Gp1-AA117 | reverse complement strand
TCGTCGGTGTGGGCTCAACCACGCGGCTCTCCGCCGTGCGCTGGGGCATAGCTAAGAGGATTGTCTGGGCATGGGTTCTGACGATTCCTGCCAGTGCCGTGGTAGCTGCCTTGACATTCTGGGTAATACGCTTCTTTATCGCAGAAGCCTAAGGCTCTTCTGATCTTGAATGTGCATTCCCTTATCCCAGAGGAATGATCTGATGATCGAAGCAATTGGGCTGCACTTTTTCGCGTAGTTTTTCCAGGATGGCCGTTCCGTACTTCAGAAGAAAATAAGCAGAGCCGATCTCCCGTTCCTGAAGATTCTTATTCGGATAAAGCAGTGTGGAAAGCTCGTCTGCATGCTGCTGGGTTTCGGCATTCTTGCGCGATTCCGCCCGGGCTGCTTTATCGCGCAGTGATTGGAGTTGATAGCGCATTTTTGATCCGGCGTTTGCCGCCGCATCGGCCAGGGTCTTGTCCAGTTTTTCCAGCGGACCGTGGATCGCGCTCAGGGCTTGGTCGAGATGTTCTGCAGCGCTATCAAAGCTTTTCATGATGCTGTCGGGGAGCGCCTTGCCGGCAACAAGCTCGCGTAGCTTCTCCGGTCCGCGCGTGAACAGGTCGGTGAGCTTGAGTTGGTAGCGGTCGAGCAGTTTGGCCTGGCGTGGCTCGACCAGCGTGGCTGAGGTGCGCGGAACTACCGGCGTGACCCGTCCCAGAAGTTTCCGGTAGACAACTTCCACTTGTGCAAAATATGCGGTTTCCGCCGGGCCGCCGCTGTAGCACAGCGTAGGCAGCAGGTAATCCTGCATGATGGGCCGAAGCAGCACGTTGGCGCTGAAGCGCTCCGGATGCGTCTCGGTCTCGGCAATCAGTTCATCTTCCGTAACCAGGCGATCTCCAATGGCAAATTTGTTCTCGCCGTCGTGCCGCACCGGAGTGCGTACTCCATCGCGGAAGTAAAAACACAAAGTATGCGAAGCAGTGACTTTTACCTGGGCGTGATATCCGGCGCTCTCAAGTTCCTGCTCGCGCTGCTGAAGCTCCCCATTGATCTCCTTCCAATTGCGCAGTGAGTCACGAAAGACGGGCTGCGCGATGCGGTGCAGTTCAGGATCAATGGGATTGAGAAAAATCAGGCCAAGTTCGGCAAATGCGCGGGCATAGAACTTGCCGAAAGCGCTGCCGAAATTCTCACCAGGACGATAGCTTTCCTTCAGAACTTCAAAGAGAGTCGAATTACCCAGGAGTTCTTCCACCTGCTTTACCGAGGCGGAAATGCTCTCATCAAAAACAATCTTTCCGCTGGGCAATCCTTCCTGGTGCGGAGGCAAAGTGCTCAAGGTTTCAAGGTGATCGCCTGCGGGCAGATGGACAAAATTGATCTCCGCGAAATCATGATCTTCGGTCGCCAGCCAGAAAACCGGTACGGCGCCTGTCTTTTCCGCCAGCAGGACGACTGTCAGCGCCTTGAGCAGCGAGAATGTTGGTCCGCCAAAGAGAGCAACCTGCTGTCCGGTAACAATCACCGGAGCGCCGTCTTTCAGGCGCTGAATGTTTTGCAGTGTTTTTGCACCGGCGCCCAGTTCACGATTCTGGCCTTCGAGAATTGCGGCAACCCGCTTGCGGCGATCCTGCGGAATCTGGATTCGCTGCTGCTCATCCTTGAACCACTCAAGCAGCGCGGGAGGCCGGGGGTAGAAGCGCTGCACGTTGGGGAAATGATAAAGAAAGTCGGTAAAAAGGCGCGTGCTGTGCGGAACGCCCGTAAATGGAAGACACTCAGGATCCACTGGCTCTCGTTCTCCAATAAGTCCATTTGACTCACGCGGAGCTTCGTGGATTCACAAATTCGAGCCACGAGCGCAGATTCAGCCCCACAGAGGATTGTACTTGATTAAGAAAAGACAAAGGTCAGGGCAGCGTTTAAGCTGAATCCGGGGCAGTTGCCGGGCATCTAATATAATGGATTTATTCAGGCATTCTGAATAAGGTAGCGTCAGTTCTTTGACAAGGGACTGGTCCAAAAGTCCTTTCCGAATGGGGGCGTCACGGCTTCGACGGAAATGCTTGCGGCCAGGAGGCATACCGGGGCGCATTCCCCCGTAAGTGGTGCAAAAACAATAAGTGCCAACTCTAACCAGTTTGCATACGCTGCTTAATTAAATAAGTAGCCGTCCTCCGCAGCTTCGCCTATGGGCTGCGAAAGGGCGTCGCACAGTAGGCTGGCTTCTGCGTTGGGCCTGGACGCAGAAGTAAGACACACGGGCTAGCGACTTGCGTTTCTTGTCGGTTCTAAGCGCAGGAAGCGAATGTGGCGGGGTAATTCCCGTCGCGTGAACGCGACTAAGTATGTAGGCTCTTGACCAGTAACATTTTCGGACGCGGGTTCAACTCCCGCCGCCTCCACCAAATATCTGTTTTGTTTGCAGTATGTTATAGAAGACCTTATTGCTCCACGCTCCTATTACGTACCTCATCGGACGTGGCGGATTTTCCACCGCATCCACTAAAGCTCGACTAGCGCCGGGTGATCATGGTGCTTACAACTTGGAACGAGATTTCGCGGGTTGTTTCAGGTGGATATTTGACTCCAGATATTCAGCTCCGATTGGGAACGGAAAATCAGCAGCAGCCATAATTTGCGCTTCCCGCAATCTCCGCATTTACGCAAAAACTAAATCGTTTGCTTCATTGTTATGGATAAGTCCCCGTGGTAGCGGAGGCTTGTGAAACGCCACAGCCACCACTGCCATCTTTCTTAAATGAAAGCATAATTTCAGGAACTTTCAAGGTATGCTTATCCCCAAGTATGAAAATCAAGCTGTGGCAGTTCGAGTACGATTTCGATAAGGAAGATGCGAAAATCGTTATTCCGGTTCTCTTGCTGGCGCTTGGTCTGGCGTTCACCCCGCTAAATAAATCAGCGCTGTGGAGTGGATTTGTTGTCTATTATCTTCTGTACTTTTTCTTGATGCCGTTCCTGATCGCGCTGCAGGATCATTTATTTATCCCAGTTCGCCATTGGCTGTTTTTCAGGTGTCCTTATTGCAAAAGTCGCGATGTATTTTTGCAGGGATATGAGGGTTATCATTCGGACGAGTTATATGCGTGGCATCTCTGCAATCACTGTGGCGAAACGTTGATCTTAATTAATGACAGATTGATAAAGCCGGGGCCTGATAGAGGCTCGAAGGAATTGACGGCCAGCAAGTTTTGAAAAATCCCATATTCCTATCAAAGGCCGAAATGACTCTATTTGAGTTGATAATTTTTCTGCTTATATGCGCTGCTTTCGGTTTTATCGGACACCTTGTATCGCCTCGTTTAACCGATTCTCACCAGAAGCAACCATGCAAAGTAAGAAAATCTTTTAAATTTTTCTGTTACGCTAAACAGTTGCGTTTTGTCTTATTTTTTTCTATTGTTCCTGTGCATATTTTTATGTGGGTTCCTGCCTGTATCGGTGTTTACGGAACTCCACGGCGGCAGCTTGCCTGATTCTGCCTCTACCTCTTCTGAATCTCTCATCCGGCTACATCAAGAGTCGGTCTAATTGAACCCTCGTTCAAGGAAAGTGAGTTGCTCCCATGAAAATAATCGCGTTCTTTTTCAAGCACTCCCCAAAAGCTGTCCTATGGAGCGTGCTTGCGGGAATCGTCAGCGGCGCCTGTAATGCCGCCCTGCTGGCGGTAATCAGCGCGGTGGTAAAACGAAACGGATCCACGTCATTGCTTTTATGGAGTTTTGTTGGACTTTGCGTCCTGCTTCCCATGACCCGCTTCTTTTCGGAGTACCTTCTGACCCACTTGGGACAGGGAGCGACCTTCAACTTGCGCATGCATCTGTGTAGGCAGATCCTTGCCGCGCCCCTGCGTCATCTGGAACAGGTCGGTGCACACCGTGTGCTCGCCGCACTGATGGATGACGTGCCTGCAATCACGGCAGCCATTCTGATCATTCCTCTGCTCTGCGTAAATGCCGCGCTCGTCGTCGGTTGTCTGGTCTATATGGGACTCCTCTCGCCTGTGCTTCTGGTTATTGTCCTGGGATTCATGGTCATTGGGATTGTGAGCTATCAGATTCCCATCCTTAAAGTGCAGAGCATATTTGAACGCGCCCGCAAGGATGGCGCGACTCTGCAACGCCATTTCCGCGTCCTTACCCAAGGCATGAAAGAACTGAAAATGCATAACCGCCGCCGCCGGGCATTTTTCGATGAACATCTCACGATGACTGCGGATTCGTTGCGACGCTACAACACTGCAGGACAGAACCTGTATTCCGCTGCGGCCAGTTGGGGCCAGACTCTGGTCTTCGTCGTGATCGGCCTCATCTTGTTCGCACTGCCTCATTTTCGGGCTTTGACCAGCAACATGATCGTGGCCTACGCGCTCGCGCTGCTCTATCTGATGACGCCACTGCAAATCCTTTTGAACACACTCCCGCAGGTAAGCCGCGCTAATGTGGCTCTCAAGAACAGTGAAGACCTGGGATTCATTCTGGCTAAGCAGGGATCTGAAGAGGCCGGTGAACTGCCCTCCGTTCCCTATGAATGGAACAGCCTGGAGCTTGAGTCGGTTACTCACACCTATCATCGTGAAGGTGAGAGCGAAGACTTTGTTCTGGGGCCGATTGCTTTGCGCTTCAAACCAGGAGAACTGGCGTTTATTACCGGCGGCAACGGCAGCGGCAAGACTACACTGGTCAAACTGCTGATTGGTCTTTATCAGCCTGAGAAAGGCCGCCTTCTCCTGGATGGTGAGCCGATTGGAGAACATAACCGGGAGATTTATCGCCAATACTTCTCCGCCGTATTTTCTGACTTCTATCTGTTCGATGAAATGCTGGGGCTCATCAAGCCCGAACTTGACAATCAGGCACGAGAGTTTCTGGCCAAGCTCAAACTATCCCACAAAGTCCAGATTGTGGACGGAAAGCTCTCCACCACGGAACTTTCCCAGGGGCAAAGAAAACGACTTGCCTTGCTCACCGCTTATCTTGAGGACCGTCCAATCTACATCTTTGACGAGTGGGCGGCCGATCAGGACCCGCAATTCAAATCCGTGTTCTACCTTCAGCTCCTCCCCGAACTGAAGCGCAATGGTAAAACCGTGCTGGTCATATCGCATGATGACCGGTACTACGGTGTTGCGGACAGGATAATCAAGCTGGATGACGGTCAACTCGTCAGTGATGTTGTGAATACAGGAGAATTGATAGCCGCCGAAGCAGCTACATAATTCATAAGGATGAAAGCTCGAATAGCTGCGATCGTTCATTGCTCAAGGATTGTGGGTACGTAGGTTCTATCTGCGGCTGATATTACTTAAACCTAGGGTATAATGCGGGTAAAATAGATCCTGGATATGCCACTAAACCCTGATTTTCCGCTCAACACGCCGGACGACACTTCACACAAGTGGTGACCCTTTCAGAACACTGCTCTCTGATCTACGGTTCGGGGCGCGCCAACTCCGCACCGTCTGGGTTTTGCCGCAGTAAGCATCCTTTCTCTGGCTCTAAGCATTGGCGCCAGTACCATAGAGTCCCCTCTTCATTGGGGCATCGTGTTCAACTGTAAATGGTGATAAGGTAAAAATCACAGCAGAAAAAGTTTCAGTCCCCTCTTCATTGGGGCATCGTGTTCAACGACAGCAGTTGGTTTGGATCGCGTGTAATCCTACCGTAGTTTCAGTCCCCTCTTCATTGGGGCATCGTGTTCAACATTGTGGTGAGAGGATCAGACGCGAACTTACTGCTCAGTTTCAGTCCCCTCTTCATTGGGGCATCGCGTTCAACGCGGAGGACAACCCGATGGCGGAGGAATATTGCCTCCGTTTCAGTCCCCTCTTCATTGGGGCATCGCGTTCAACAAGAAGGCGCGGATATCGCTGCCTCTCCTCTCAAGCGTTTCAGTCCCCTCTTCATTGGGGCATC
>QHVI01000118.1 GCA_003223515.1 Candidatus Angelobacter sp. Gp1-AA117 | reverse complement strand
GTTGTTATCTACCACATGCTCAAGGAAAATAGAGACTACGTGGACTTGGGTGCAAAATTCTTGGATCAAATCCGCTCCCAGCATCTGATACGTTTTCATACGAAGCGCTTAGAGGAACTCGGTCTGAAGGTACTCACGACACCCATGGCGGCATAGGGATTTTCAGGGCAGAGGGCGCAGAGGACGCAGAGGTAATAAAAATAGTTGATAATGTATCGAATTTGGCGGTGTGTTGCTCCCTATGGACCGCAGCCATCCTTGGCTGCGCGGGAGAATTCGTTGTAAATAGACAAGAATTTGAACGTTAGTACTGCAAAGGGCGCAACACAGCAGAGCCGCAACCAAAGCAGCCACGTAGAATTGCCATAATTGCCATAATTTGTAATTGCCAAAATTTGAAAAACCCGAACTTAAGGTAGCCTGAAAATTTGCGCGAAATAGCACGATTTCAAAGCTCAGTGCAAAGGAAGCCGGGCATGGTGGTGGGCTGAGTGTTTTTCCAGCTACTCTCGATTTCTTCTCTCAGGCGCTCTGGAATTGAACCTGAGACTGCCAACCTCACATGATAGTAGTGCATCTCCTCTGACAAGGTGGTTCTTGTATCAAGGGCAAACAGGCCGTTTGACCGCACGTTTGGTATGAGAGACGCCGACCCCAGGTGCCCCTTCGTCGAAATCCTGCGGGCGGAAGCCCGCGCAATCAGTCAGCCAGGAGAGATGCTATGAGGAAACTTTTCTTGCTGGTCTTTGTGCTGGCGATGTCGCTCGTTTATGCTACAGCGCAGACAAGCAGTTCCAGCTCAAGTTCAAGCACAAATAACAACGACCAGACAGCAACATCGTCACAGTCCGGTAATACCGGGACAACAGCTCAGGATCAATCAACAACCAACAGCACAACCACTACAACCAAGCACAAGAAACACTCAAAAAAGAAGCACAAGAAATCCAACGACACAGCCGACAATGACACCGGCAACACATCGGGCGCGGTAGGCAGCTCCACTGATAACAGCCAATCCACTACCGGCACGCAAGGCACCACGGGCGGAGTAAGCGGGTCCACCAGTTCTACCGGATCTACCGGCTCCAGCACGACCACTCCTCCTCCGGACAACACTACCGGCAGCATTTCCGGAAATGCCAATTCCACTACCAGCACAACCGGCGCGGGGACAACGACTGAAAGCAGTGCTCCGCAGACCACGCAGAGCCCCAGCAGCCAGACGGGCACAACTGGCCAGACGGGCACGACTGGATCGTCTTCGAGCACGATTCCGCCATCCACGAGTTCGTCCAGCAGCAGCACCACCGGGAATCAGACGGGCACGACGGGTTCCCCATCCAGCACCCTGCCGCCATCGACTAGCAGCACAACGGGCCAAGCCGGCGTAAGCGGACAGACCGGCAGCTCGACCAGCATGCCGCCCGCCAGCGGTTCATCCGCCAGCAGCAGCACTACAACCACCGGCGGCGTCTCCGGCAGCGCCAGCCCAACCACGTCTCAGGGCACCACTGGAAGCGCGAACTCAACCACCGGCACCAGCGGATCCGTGAGCGGCAATACCTCAACGAGCGGCCAGACTGGAACCACCGGAACAACCACCACCGAGACTCCAGGCACCACGACCACCGGCCAGACCGGCACGATGGGAACCACCGCAGCAACGGGCGATCTCCAGGGCCAGATTCAGAATGCTCTGCGGAGCGAACCCACACTGAGCAATGACAATATCAACGTGAGCGTGACCGACGACAGGATCGATCTGTCGGGCACCGTTGCTACCGGCAAAGAGAAGCAGACCGCGAAGCGGATTGCGCAGTCCTATGCCGGCAACCGCAAGGTGAAAGAGCACCTGACCGTCAGCGGAAAAGGCAACAGCAATATGGGAGCCAGCGACCGCGATCGTGACAGCGGAACCAGCAATCCTTCGGGAAATACTGGAAGCAATCCGCCGTCATCGAACACCTCCGGCACCAACCCTGAAGGCAACAAAACCAATCCGCCCTCAGGTTCACAGCCACCGGTGCGGTAATTTGATCTGAAACGAGCGAGGCGGTCGAAGGGCCGCCTCGTTGTTTTTAACCGCAAAGGACGCAAAGGGCGCGAAGGTAGCTAACCTTGGAATAAGTCGCTCTGTTGCTCAGGAACAGATTTAAATGATGAAACACCTTCAAGGCGCAGCAGTTTTTCTTTGGTGCTCAGGCCGCCTCCGTAGCCGCCCAGGATGCCGCTGGCGGTGACTACGCGGTGGCAGGGAACGACGATAGCAATCGGATTGTTATGATTGGCCTGGCCTACAGCGCGAAAGGCGCGCGGGCTGCCTACTTTTTGGGCGATATCGGCGTAAGAACAGGTCTTGCCATAAGGAATGCGCAGCAGGGCGTTCCAGCACTTTTTCTGGAAAGCTGTGCCGACCAGGTCGAGAGGAAATGTAAATTTTTGCAGTTCGCCGCGGAAGTAGGCGTTGATCTGTTGCTGGTAGACGCTGAGTTTTTCCGGGGCACAGATCCACACTTCGTCGCGCCGCATTTTCGGCATTTTTCCGTCGTCGAAATGCAGGCAACGAAGGCCTGATTCGGTGGCGGCGAGCAGAAGTTTGCCGACCGGCGAGTCCATGTGCACGTAATAGATGGTCTTCAAAACCGGCATCGCGAAAAATATTAGCAGATTGCCAGGTGTCTCGGAACCATAATGGGTCAGTTTGGCTGACGTGATCCCTGCCCCAGCGAATTCACTGCGCGATGAACGTCTGCTGATACGACATAGTGGTTCACTTTCTCTGAAAGTGAACACTGTGCCAAAAAAGAACTCTGAAATTACCCTACGCTGACAACATCACACTGATAAATCTCATCTATTTCAACACTGCTGCCACTGAACGTCGTGAGGCGGTAGTCTTGTACAGCAGAGCTGCACAAGCGTCTCCGGGCACTAAACGCGAATACCAGTAATTTTACTGGCCGCGTGCAGATTGAGTTTCGACTGCACGCTTTTGAGAGCCAGAGGGGCCATGATTTTCGGGCATACATCAGCAGTTCCAACTTACTCCGGGTTCCAGCATCAGACCGGCAGTTCCTGCCGGGATGTCCCTCGCTTGAGTTCCTCCCAGTGGACGCACTACCAGGATGGTGGCAGGTGAGGACTATGGATATCCGGGCGTTGGTACTCGTTAACTCGGCATGGGATGCAGCAGAACCTGTGGTGCTTTCTCCATTGCCTCCGGCCTTGCTGGAGGTGGCTGGCAAATCGCCCTTGCAGCGCACGATTGAACGCCTGAACGAGTGTGGTTTCGAGCAGGTGCTGGCGGTGGTTGAAGCAGAAGATTCACAACCGCCCGCCACGCGCAACGGCAATCACCAATGCATCGTGCCTGCCAGCAGCGACCGCTTCTGGCGCATCGCCGAGAACGCCTTCAACGAAATGGCGCAGGGCGGCGCAGAACTGGTGCTGCTGATCAGGATGGGCGCTTACACGGAAATAGATTTCGAAAAGCTGGTGCAGTTCCATCTTAACCAGCAGTCGCGTGTGACCCAGGTGGCGCATCAGGGGCAGCCCATCGAGGTGTTTTGCATCAGCGCCTCGCGCCGCAATGACGCCGCCTCGCTGTTTCGCAGCCAGCTTTCGCGGTGCCGCAGTGAATGTCCTCTCTTCGAAAACAAGGAATATTTCAATGCGCTGAGCGGGCCTCGCGACCTGCGGCAGCTTGCCATCGACATACTCACTCTGAAAGCCGAATCACGTCCTGTCGGTAATCAGGTCAGGCCGGGAGTTTGGGTCGCTGACGGCGCGATCATCGAAAAAGGAGCCCGCGTGGTGGCTCCTGCATTTGTTGGAAGCTCCGCGCGGGTGCGCAGCCACGCCGTCGTTACTCGCTGCTCGGCAGTGGAGCACCACGCCCAGGTAGACTGCGGCACCGTTGTAGAGAACTCCACGGTGCTGCCCTATGCCTATGTGGGAGCCGGTCTGGATCTCGCGCATTCAGTGGTTGGCCTGGGCAGCCTGGCCAATCTGCGCCGCGATGCGTTGATCGAGATCACGGACCGCAAGTTGATCAGTTTTGCCTCAGAGACACCCGGCCGGCGTTTCCTGAACTCGGCCATGGCGTTCACAACCTTTCTTCCAAAACAGATCTGGCACGGAATGTTCGGCAAATCCCAGCCGCAACAACGTGACCTGCAGACCGCGTTGCGCCAGACATCACCGGCGCTGGGGAGCGCGGCTGGATATAACGCCTCAGCCTGTGATACCGAAGCGGCGGGCGAGTTCCCTTCAAATCTGGCGATTGTGAGGAGATATGGACATCAGTAGCAGACCAGTCGTGGTAAAGCGAATGCCGGAAAGGGTGAACTCGCGTACAGCGCGTGAGTTTTTGCGGGACGTGCAGCCGTTTCTCACGACCGATCGTCCGCAACTCGTTTTTGATCTTTCCCAGGTGAGGCAACTGGACGCAGCCGGAGTGGAGATGCTGCTCCGCTGCATGTCAGAGGCGCATAAGCGCGATGGCGACCTGAAACTGGCCGCACTCTCGCCCCAAGCGGCGGTAGTGCTGGAGCTTACACGCACGGAACGATTATTTGAAATTTTCGAGACCTCAACCGATGCAGTACGCAGCTTCAGCGGATTTCTGCCGAATGCCATGCGGCAGCAGCTTCTTCACCAGAAGAACACATCAGCACCGCTGGCCGCATAAGAACCCAGCTTGATTATGCTGTGAGGAACCAGCAAGACTATGTCACAACCTGAAACTCTCGTGACTTACCCCGGCCGGGCAGGCTGGCTGGGGACAGTAGCGGGACATCTGCGTCAGAGCAAGCCGCACGCGGTTGTGGTAAGCGGCAGCATCATCATGCTGCTCAGCACCATTCTGGTCAGTGGAGTCAACTTCGCGTTCAACATAGCCATGGCGCGTATGCTGGGGCCGGCAAGATTCAGCCATGTTACAGCAGCGGTTACTATTCTTATGCTTGCATCGGCCATTACACTTGCGTTCCAGTTGGTATGCGCGAAGTTCGTGGCCCGCAACGAATCTTCCGGCGCCAAGGCGGGAGTTTACCGCTCACTGCTTTCCCAGGCATGGATTGTAAGCCTGGGTGTGGGCGCGGCCCTGGTGATCACTCGCCGCCCGGTTGCGCAATATCTCAACCTGCCGGATTCCCGCATACTGGGAGTGCTGGCATTGGGCATTGTCGCCTATGTGCCCCTGGGCGTGCGCCGCGGCGCCATGCAGGGTGTTTGCGCTTTCAAGAGACTCAGCAACAACTTCATCATTGAATCGGTTACCAAGCTCCTGGCCGCGGTAATTCTTGTCGGCCTGGGATATGAAGTGCTCGGAGCTGTGGGAGCGATTTCAGCCTCGGTGATCGCCGCCTATTTCCTTCCTTCGGTGACGAGGGAGTTTCATGCAAAGAGTGAACCAGCCAGCCAGCCAGCCTCATTCCTCGAGGGCATGCAGGCCATCGTCTTCTTTGTAGGCCAGGTGATCATCAACAACATCGATATTCTGCTGGTGAAACACTATTTCACTCCGGAACTGGCCGGACTTTACGCGGCGGTAGCTCTGGTAGGACGCGTTCTCTACTTTGCCTCGTGGTCCGTGGTAAGCGCCATGTTTCCGGTCAGCGCAGCAACCAAACCTCGCGATGAAAATCCCAGCGTGGTGCTGCTGCCGTTCCTGCTTGTTCTGGCCATTGCAATTGTTTTCATCCTTGTCGTGAGTTTCTTCCCGGGTTTGATCATGCACGCCATATTCGGCGGCGGGTTCATAGACGCGGAGCCGTTGTTAGCGTTGTATGCGACGGCCACCGGTCTGTATGCGCTGGGTGTGGTGTTGATGGCTTATGAGATGTCCCGCAGGATCGCCAATACCGGATGGCTGCAACTGATTTTCAGCGGAGTCCTGGTGCTGGCGATAGGCGCGTTCCATGCAACCTTACGCGACGTGATTGTGGTGCAGATCGTGCTCATGGCAGTGATGCTGTTGCTAGTCTCTTTCCCTTTCTTGAAGCGCTACAGGCATTTTCTTGCGCTACAGGAGACAGCATGAAAAAAATTCGCCGGATAACCGAAGCCGAAGTTATCTCCGAGTTCCTGAAGGCAGAGTTCTACCATCGGGAATTCGATGCTGATCGCTATAAATACGAGAACTTTGTTTTCGATCCCAACCTGATGGACGAAAACGAGAACGCAATTCGCCGCGCCCTGCTTTATCGCCGGCGGGCCACCATGTGGCGTGAAATCCCCGAAGATACCCAGTGGTGGGAAATCGAACTTGAGGATGACGACCTGAAGCGGGTGAACGTCTTCCCCCGCGCCCATTGGCGGCGCCTTTCCGCCGGTAACTTTCAGGCCTTGCATGTGGCTGAAAGGCTGCGGCGGCAGATTGAACGAGGGAAAAACAGCGAACTTTTGTCGAAGATCAACATCCTGCGCACCCGGCTGCAATACGAAGGACCCAAGTCTACGGTGATGCTGATCGGCGTCGATGAGAGCCAGCCGGTGACCCTGCTGGAGGGCAACCACCGTTTTGTTTCCGCCCTGCTGGTGCCCCGCCAGATCATGCTGCGGCGACTGAGGCTGGTCTGCGGGTTTTCGGCCAATATGGATAAATGCTGCTGGTACAAAACAGACCTGGTCAACCTTGCCCATTACACCAAAAACCGCATCAAACATCTCTGGAGCAGAGAAGCTGACGTACACCGGCTTGTGCCCGAATCCGCCCAGTCTACGGAGCCCGGCGATTACGTAAACGCGGTCGGTTCCCCGAACTCCGAATAATTTTATTTGAATGATGTTCCCCGAGGTTTTATGACAATTCAGCAGAGATTTACGAAAATCCTGAGCACCATGCTTATCGCCGGCCTGTGCGTCACGCCGGAAATGCTATGTGCTCAGCAAAGCTCGCAGGCTGCTACGCCACAGTCCCAGAGCAATGGCCAGCAGCAGCCGACCAATACCCAGACAACGCCGGATGCCAATTCCCAGGATCAGCCGCAACAGCAGCCAGCCGCGCAGCAGAATCGCGGCACCACGATTGATCCATCCCAGGGACCATTGCAGCCGGTGACGACTTATCCTGACGCTTCACAGCAGCAGCAAAGCGAGCCGCAGAATGCTTCGCCGACACCGCAGGCGAACACCACAACCACAACTACGACCGAGCAGGCGCCTGACGCTCCGCAACCCAAGAAGCCACAGGAACCGGCAGGCGCAGCCAACGCGGAAAAGGTGCCAACCGCGGGTGGAGCGGCTTCGAAACCTGCGGGTGTTGCCATTGCTCCAGCCAAGCAGCACCAGACACGTTCACTGCTGCTCAAGATTGGCGCAATCGCCGCTGCGGGCGTGGCTGCCGGAACGGTTTATGCCTTGAGCCGGGGAACGTCTTCAACACCGCCGACCAATGGCGTTGCCGGCGCGACACAGAAGTAAATTTAAAACGGGGGAGCACTAACCAGACATGCAGAAACCAATGCTGATCAGCTTCTCCGGCGTGGATGGTTCAGGAAAATCGACACAAATTGAAAACCTTCGCTCCGCACTTCACGCCGCCGGACTCACGACGCAACTGCTGGCTTTCTGGGACAACGTGGTTGTCGGCGTGAAGTACCGCGAGGGTTTTGTTCACAAGGTTTATAAGAGTGAGCGGGGAATCGGCGCTCCGGGCAAGCCGGTAAACCGCCGCGACAAGAACATGCGCGGGTGGCACCTCACTATTGCCCGCCACTTTCTCTATCTGCTGGACGCGATCAACCTGTGCCGCGTGGTGGCGCGCCAGCGAAAGAGTGGAGCCGATGTAGTGATCCTCGACCGCTACATCTACGATGAACTCTCCAACCTCAACATGACCAACCCGCTCAGCCGGGCGTTTATCAGGTTCGTGCACAGCTTTGTGCCGCGTCCGGATATCGCCTATCTGCTGGATGCCGACCCGGAAGCCGCGTATGCACGCAAGCCGGAGTATCCGGTGGACTTCATGAAGAAATGCCGCCGCGCCTATTTCGACCTGGCAGGCATACTGCGCAGTATGACCGTGATTCCAGCATTGAGCCTGCCGGAAGCCAAAACCGCAGTCCTTAGAGCCGCCGAACGCAAGCTGGCAGAACAGGGACGGACCGAGGTGCTGGTATCAGACGGGTTGACGGCAGCGTAAGATCCTCGAAAATGCAACCGCAAAGGACGCTAAGGGCGCAAAGGAAGCCCTAACAAAAGCCAAAACCGCAGAGATCGCAGAGGAACAAAAACTGACTTTCTCTGCGCTCTTTGCGTCCTCTGCGGTTAAGATTTTATTTGTCGTAATGCAAGAGTGAGAATACTTCTGTCCCATCGAACTTCTTGCGGCCTTCGAGAAAATCCAGTTCCACCACGAATCCCATGCCCGCGATGTTTGCGCCCAGGGATTTGGCTAGGTGCACGCAGGCATTGGCAGTGCCGCCGGTGGCTAGGAGGTCGTCCACGATGATCACGCGCTGGCCGGGTTGAATGGCGTCTTTGTGAATCTCAAGCGTGTCCTGGCCATATTCGAGTTCATAGGTCCATTTCACCGTTTCTGCGGGCAGCTTGCGAGGTTTGCGGATGGGAACAAATCCAGCGTTAAGACGATAGGCGAGCGCGGGACCAAAGATGAAGCCACGCGCTTCAATGCCCAGCACGAGATCGATGCCCGAGTTCAGATAGTGCTCGGAAAGAGCGTCAATGAGCGTGGCGAAGCCGACCTTGTCTTTCAGCAGGGTGGTGATGTCGTAAAAAAGGATGCCCGGCTTGGGAAAATCGGGCACCTCGCGAATCAGTTTCTTCAGGTGTTCACAATTGCCACCACGCGCAGCTTGCATGTTTACCATGCCCCCTCAATTCTGAAAGTAGTCAATCCTTCTATCGGTTCTGCCGGTATTTCCTGTACATCATCCACACGCGCTGCGCGCGGACCTTGCCGCAACCTGCTGAATAACGTTGCAAGCTGCTGATCATTGCCCATGGCCAGCACTTCCACCGTACCATCGATGTTGTTGCGCACCCAGCCAGCGAGTCCGAGTTGCCGCGCTTCGTGGTCCACGAACCAGCGGAAGCCCACGCCCTGCACACGTCCCCGGACAATGTAGCGCTTAGCCTTCATGCAGGTTATGCCCGTGAAAGGTACGCGCCTTCCGCGGTATCGACGCGGATTTTTTCGCCTTCATTGATAAAAGGAGGAACCTGCACCACCAGCCCGGTTTCGGTTTTAGCGGGTTTGGTTACGCTGGAGGCGGTGGCGGATTTCAATCCAGGTTCGGTTTCAACTACCGTGAGTTCCACGGTCTGAGGCAGTTCAATGCCCACCGGCTTGCCATCGTAGAACTCGACTTTGATCTGCAGATTGGCGGTGAGGTAATCCACCGCATCACCCAGAACGTCTTTGCTGAGAAAGATCTGTTCATAGGACTCGGTATTCATGAAGTGGTAGCTATCGCCATCCTGGTAGAGATATTCCATGGCGACTTCGTCCACATTGATCCTGTCAATAGGGTCGCCGGAGCGGAAGCGGTGCTCAAACATTGCACCGGTGCGGATGTTGCGCAGCTTGGCCTGGATGAAGGCGCGCAGGTTGCCGGGCGTGCGGTGCTCCACGCTGAAAACCAAATGAAGGTCGTTGTTGTGCTTGATAATCATCCCCGGACGCATCTGGGTTGCTGGAATTGCCATGGAAGAAATTTTCTCCTCGAAACTTGTGGTGAGTTCAGGTCTGCTTCAAGCGGAAGGCAGCGAAACAGACGTCCGGGCACTGCCGCAGGCGGAGGGCACAGGACAAACATAAAATTTTACCTCATTCCCCTGTACATCTGCAGTCTGCGGCGGGAAAACATTTTCCGGCAACCTTTCCAGAAAGAGGACAACGCGTTCCGAAAAGCCCTTTTCTAAGTATCAGTCAGCCCCTGGCTGCAAGAAGGAGAGAAGTGTCATGAAGGTGCGCGACATTATGACGTCTGAAGGATTGGCAACCGCCAGTCTGGATACAACTTTGGAAGAAATTGCCAGCATGATGCGGGATGAGAACGTGGGCGCCATCCCGGTGCTGGGCGAAGATGAGGAACTGGCCGGAATCGTTACCGACCGCGACATTGTGGTGCGCGCTATTGCCGAAGGGCAAGACCCGGCAGAGTGCACGGCAGAAGATATCCTGAGCGAAGAGTTGCACACCATTGAGCAGGATGCCGACATTGAAGCCGCAGCCGACCTCATGGCCCGCCACAAGATTCGCCGCCTGCCGGTGGTGGAAGATGGCACCATCATCGGAATGATCTCCCTGGGTGACATCTCGGTAAAGAGCGAGGAAGGCCAGGCCAGCGAAGTGCTGGAGGATGTTTCTAAAGGCGTGAAGCAGAGCGAAGGCGGCAATCGCAAAGAATCACGGGGCGTTACCCGTGGCGGCGGCCGCACTGAAGTTGGCACAGGAACCGATGGCGGCAAACGCGGACCGGGCAATGGGCGCAACGGGGGCCGCCAGAATCAGCAAACCGGAGGCCGCACAGAAACCCGCGGTTCGAATCAACGCGCCAACCAGGGACAGGCAAACCGGGGCACAACAGCGCGAGCAGGTGGAGTTGATTCAGTATTTCCTGCTTCTCGCAAATCGTCGGGAGAGCAGGTGGCTGCTGAGGAGGCCGAATACCAGAACCAGAATGCGCGCAAAAACATCCAGCAGGGCGGCAGCCGCGCTGAGAACGCCAATGCCGGACGCATCCGCAATCAGTCCAGAAGCCAGCAGAGTGTAGCGAATAACATTGTGAATGTAGAAGGCGAAGAAGAATTTGCATTCCAGAACGCCGGTGGAGGCAATGCGCGCCAGCGTGCCAATAAGGAGCAGCCCAGCGTTCGCGGACGCCAGAACACCTCCGCACGCGGCCGGGAATCAGGGCCGGTACGCGGCCAGGATGCGCGTACTCAAGGCGTTACCAACCGCACTTCCGGCGAAGAGAGATCGCGCCAGCAGAAGGTTACGCCGATGCGCGCAGAGGCAAATAATCCCGGCAGGAGCCGTAACCGCAAACGGGCAAGCTAACCCAATGGATCGGGTGATCCGGTGATCTGAGAATCGGGTCATCGGGTCATCGGAACACAATAGAGCGCGGGCGCAAGCGATCTCCGACCAAAACGAAATTTTTCATGGAGCGCAGCCGCCCCCGGCTGCGGGGATAAATGTTTCGCGGAAAAGTAATACAAAGGAGACCCTGATTCATGAACGAATATGACCGCTATGGAGATTACACGCAGCAGGCGCAGGAGAGTTCCGGCAGCTCCACCAGCGCCGAGGCGGTGAAATACATGCTGATCGGCATGGGAATTGGAGCCGTGATTGCGCTGCTTCTGGCTCCGGCAAGCGGAAGCGAGATTCGCAACGCGGTGCGCCGCCGCTTCCGCAGCACTGTCGACGGATTGAATGACCGCGCCCAGCATCTGCGCCGCCAGGGTTCGAACCTGCTGGGCTTCCGTCGCCGTTCCAACGGCTAATTTTTTCTTCTATATTCCCACAGCTTGCGCTGTGGGCTACAAGAATAGCGCCAGCTTTGCTGGCTCGAATCTTCTTGGTTGAGATCGATTTCCTACTCACATCGCAACGCAACCATCGGGTCTACTTTAGTTGCGCGGCGGGCTGGCACATAACTCGCTGCTACCGCCACAGCCAACATCAGGAGCATGACTGCCAACAAGGTAGCCGGGTCGCTGGGCTTCACGCCGAATAACTGGTTAGCGAGCAGGCGCATCAGCAGCAGCGAGCCCATCAGGCCGAGTACAGCGCCAATCAATGCCAGCTTGAATCCCTGCCCCAGCACTTGCAGCAGCACGGTTTTTGGCTGGGCGCCGAGTGCGAGCCTGATTCCTATTTCCTGGATTCGCTGGCTGACCGAGTAAGAGATAACCCCGTAGATTCCGATGAGCGTCAATATGAGTCCGAGCGTGGCAAAGGCACCGATGAGCAGCGTGCGGAGACGGCGGTCAGCGGTGGATTTCGCAATCACCTGTTCCAAAGTTTGAATGTGGGTGACAGGCTGGTTCTTATCCACACTCCACACGGCTTGGCGAAGCGCGGGGACGAAATCGAGCGGCTCAGTTGAGCTGCGTGCCACCAGATGAATTTCCGGAGACGGCGATTGGGAGAATGCGAGATAAATCTGTGTCCGCGGCTCTACACTCAGGTTTACATCGCGCACATTTCCCACCACACCCACGATCTGATAATGGTCGGTCTCTTCATCGCCAAGCCGCATATCCCTGCCTAGCACGTTCTCGCCCGGCCAGTAATAATCAGCCATGGCCTTATTGACAATGGCCACGCGCGTTGCTCCGGCAATATCGTGGTCATTGAATGTGCGTCCGGCAAGCACAGGGATGCCAAAGGTCTCGAAGAAATCCGGGGACACTGAACGCAAGCCTACGGTTTCGGCCTTATTGTGCCCGTTCAGCATACCTGCTTCCACGGAAGCCACGCGCATGTTGCCCGTAAGGGTGGTGCTGTCGCTCAGGGCCACGTGAGTGAACTCCTTGCGCCCCCGCAGCGCCTCCAGAAGCTGCTGAGCGAACAACTCCTGAGCAGCGTCAGACTGAGATTTGCGCGATGCAGGCAGATTCAAGTCCGCAGTGAGAAGGTGATCGGTGCGAAATCCCGTGTCTACATGTAACAAGCGAACCAGGCTCTGCACCATCAGCGCCGAGCCGGTGAGCAATATCAGCGCGAGGACAATTTCACCGGTGACCAGCACGTTGCGCAGGGAAATCTTCCATGGCCTGCTTTCGAACGAGGCCGAGGACGGCATGCGCTCCTTGAGCGATGATTGCAGATTGAGCCTTGAGTTGTGCCAAGCCGGCAGCAAACCGCTGACCAGTCCAGTGAGCGTGGCAATGGCGATTGCACTCCACGCAATTCCAGAGAGTGGCCCATTGCCTCCGGGCATATCGGGATTCATGATCGTCAACAGGCGAGTGCCGCAAACCGCCAGGACGATCCCCACGGCTCCGCCCAATAAAGAAAGCAGCAGGCTTTCGATCAGCAATTGACGAATAATACGCCCACGGCCTGCTCCCAGCGCTTCCCGCAAGGCTATTTCCCGCCGCCGCTGGATGCCGCGCGAAAGAATCAAATTGCTGGCGTTGGCGCAGGCGATGAGAAGCAGAAAGGCGACTGCGCCCAGCAGAATTCGTAGTGCCGGCTTAGAATTTCCGGTAAACCATTCCTGAAGAGAGCGCATATCGAAACGCAAGTCTTTATCGTCAGGATATGTTTTGCCCAGACGCGCCGCGATTGTGTCCAGTTCCGCCTGTGCATTGCTCGACTTCATGCCGGATTTCAGCCGGCCAATCACAAAACAAAAGCGGAACCTGCGCTCGCGTTGCTCTTGAGCACTGAAGGTAAGAGGCAGAAAGACCTCGCTCTGCAGGAAGTCAGCCTTTGCAGGCAATACGCCGATCACGGTGCGCGGCTTCTGGTCGAGAGTAATGGTGCGGCCCACAACGGCCGGATCGGCGGCAAATCTTCGCTGCCATAAGTCATGACTTAACAGCACCACATTGGCGCTGCCTTGCTGTCCATCCGACTCGGCAAAGCCCCGGCCTAGCTCCGGATGCATCCCGAGCAAAGACAGAAACCCTGAACTCAGGGAAACGGACGTAAGCTGCTCCGGTTCTTGTTCGCCACTCAGGTTGCTGCGCGATGTACGGTACAAGGCCAGCCCTTCAAAGGCATGGGATGCGGCGTTGAGCTCGGCATAATCCAGGGACGACACTCCGAGGCGGAAGCCTGGAAACGCCGGAGTTTCAGTGGAGATCATCACCAGCCGCGAAGGATCGTAATACGGCAGAGGTTTCAAAAGCACCATGTAGAAGACGCTGAAGATGGCGGATGTAGCGCCGATCCCCAAAGCCAGTGTGAGCACTGCTGCTGCTGTGAACCCGGGAGCTTTGCGCAGCCCGCGGAGGCCGTAGCGCACATCCTGGACAATGCTTTCCAGCAGCGGGAATCTCCAGCTTGCCCGGCTCTGCTCCGGTTGCAGCACCATGTTTCCCATTTGCCGCTGTGCCCCATAACCGGCGTCTTCTGATGAGGCGACTGCTTCGATATGCTCCTGGGCCTTCAGTTGCATGTGCTGCTGCATTTTTCCCTGAAGTTCACGCTCGAGGCTTTTCCGCTGGAATGACAACAGCAGCCTGCGCCACAGTTCTTCGGGGGAAACCATAACAAGTACCTCCTCAGGCGGTTTGCATTACACGGGCAATGGCCTGGATTGTGCAGTGGACAACTGTAATACGTACATCCTATGCCACAGACGGGCAAAACGATGCACTTATAATCAGTAACGAGTAACCAGGGAGCAGGCCTTTGAACTACGGCAAACAAGAGAAATACCTGCGCCGCAGCCGGATATGGACAATGGTGGCGGTGGTGATCGTGCTGGTCGTGTCATGGATGTGCCTTCATGCGGCGGCAGCGGCGATATCGCGCTCTACATTGATCGTCTTCGTGCTGGTGGTAGCTGCTCTCTCTGCCTCTCTTCTATATACGCCGGATTATCTGCAACTCACGGTGAATCCGGAAAAGAGATGGCGATGGCAGGTGAAGATCCGCTGGCGCATTATCGCAGCGGTACTGGTTCTCGGTATGATCATGCCTTCGGGTAATCATGACCGTTCCATAGCTGTCACCTCTGCTGTCTGTCTTGCGCTGGTGAATCTGGCCGCCGCGAAGCTTGTGCGGGGAAGATATTTTGCTTTGTATTTTTTGTTGACGGATTTTCTTATTGTCAGCACGTTCTCAGACTCACATTCCGGCTTCCTGCTCCCCGTTCTGTGGTTAGCGGCGATGTTCCACCTGTTCATCGTGAGTTATGACAGGCGCCCCTGGCTGGGGATGGGAATTCTCGTCCCCTTTATTTATCTGCTTGCATCTTTCCGGCCCCCGAACGAATCGCGCAGCCTTCACTACAGTGCTGCCGCGCTGGTCGCTGTTGTTGCTCTGGGTAGTTTCCTGCTGGTGGCCCGTGCGCAAACACAGCACCGGCAGAACCTGGATGCTGCCATGCGCGAACTGAGGGAGTTCACAAGTTATTCAGAGTGGCGCGTCCGGCGCCTTTGGTCCACCAGCAACCAGGAACTGGCGAAGAACTGGGAGGCCGCCGCCATTCCCGAAAATGACAGTGAGCGCATAACACAGTGGTACCGCGACAACTCCGAGCTGTACATGTTCGCCATCTCCGCTTATAACCTCGAATACAAACGCATCATCTCCAATCTCAAAGTGCTGCGATATGCGAAGGGAGCCTGTCTTGATTACGGCGCAGGCAATGGAGAGCTGGTGCTGGAGATGGCGAGAAACGGGCATCCGGCGGCTTATTACGATGTGGATGGTGTAAGCAAGAAATTTGCGCAATACCGGGCAGAGCAGCAGGTACTGGACGTGAAGTTCGCGTCTTCAAAAGAAGATCTGCAGAAGATCGTGCAGGAGCGCCGTCTGGACACGATTTTCTCTTTTGATGTGCTTGAGCATCTGCCCGACCTGGCCGGAGAACTCAGCTTTCTCTCATCGCTGCTGAATCCGGGTGGCCTGATGATGTTTGATTTACCAGCGGGTTCGACCAAGGCCCATCCCATGCACCTGAATCACAACCTGGATTTTCGCGCGCATCTGCGCAGCAGGGGCATGGAAGAAAAGCGGAACCTGCTGCAGAAACTGCCGTTCTGGAAGCAGGAGAAGTATGTGTTTATCCGGCAGGCAGAGGCCAATCAGGAAACACAAGGTCTCTCCGGCTCTCCACTGCGTGGAGAACCCTCGAGATGACGAACGCCATGCTTACCAAATAGGCTCTTCGCGTTCATCGCATTTGCTGCTTGTTTTCCCTGCGCCCGACGCGTTCTCTGTACTGCTGTTCGTCAAATTCTTCTCGACTCACGAAAGATTATCCCGCGCAGCCGTGGGCGGCTGCGCTCCATAAACATTTTCGTTTCGTTGCGGCCCTGTCGCGCTATGGTTGAAAGGTTTACTTCCGGTTTACCAGGGCTCTTCGTGGCCCTGCCAGTCAAAGAACCCACCCGTCTGCTGGAGAGTGAGCTTGTCGATCAGCTTGACCATGCCGCTGACGGACTGCTCGGGCGTAAGCGATGCGGCTGAGCCTCCCATGGCAGTGCTGACCCAGCCGGGATTGATCACCACCGAAATAATGCCGTCACTGCAAAGATCAACCGCCAGCCCATGCATGTACATGTTCAGTGCGGCTTTGCTGGCTTTGTAATGGTAAGGGTTGCCGGTCGATGTGTGGGCCAGCGAGCCGTAACCGGAGGTGATACTTGCGATCCTGGGATGCTTGCCTTTGCGGAGCAGCGGCAGAAATTCCTGGGTTACGAGGATGGGGCCAATGGCATTGGTCATCATGACTGTAGCGCCGTGTTCCATGGTAAGCCGCCCAAGCCGGTCTGCCTGGCCAGTATCTTTCATGGCAGACATGCCCAGCAGCACTCCGGCATTATTGATGAGCAAGTCAATGGATTCAGTCATTGCGGAGACTTGTTGTAGCGCCGAGCGGATGGATGCTTCGCTGGTCACGTCCAGAGAAATCGCGGAAATGCGGTCCGGGTGTTTTGAGATGAGTGATTGCAGCTCTTTGGAAGTTTGCGGATCACGGGCCGTTGCAAATACGCGGTCACCACGGCCGGCAAGCTGCCGCACGAATTCCAGTCCTAATCCACGGCTGGCGCCGGTGATCACCGCGTTCATGCAGTGCGTGCCCTCTGGGAAGCAGCAACGGCGGCTTTGGCTTCGCGGCCGGTAAAGATTTTGTTGTAGATCGGCGCATTCGGTTGCTGGCTCTTGCCGCCTTCGCGCAGCGATCCGGTATCCACGGGCGCAAAGCCAATCTGCTCGATCAGATTGCTGATGATCTGCTTGGCGGCCTGATCATCCCCGGCCACAAAGATAGCGTGGCGTTCATCTACGGGAATATCGGTGCGTCCGCGAGTGGCGAGGTGCTGGTACCAGATGGTGTTGAAGGCCTTCACCAGGCGCACGCCGGGCAGGCGTTTCTGCACTTCTTCACTTGAAACCTTCCGCAGGCATTTCTATTACGGCAAGACCAATACCGAGATTGATTTTGTTCTGTTCCTCAACGGCCTGCCCATCGTTGCCCTGGAATTGAAGCACGAAAAGAACCAGACAGTGCATGATGCCGTCGCCCAGTTCACCGCTCGTGACCACACAGTAAGAATCTTCCAGCACCCCTTCCGCTATCTGGCTGCTGATACGGCCGACGTGATGGCTGCCACTGATCCCCGCCGCCCCGAAAATTTCCGCTGGCATAATACCGGCCTTACCAATAAGCCGCTCACCGAAAGTGAATATCCGGTCGAATATCTCTACCGCGGCGTACTTTCAAAAGATCACTTGCTCGAAGCCTTGGCTTTCTTTCTTGTCTATGTTCCCAAGCGCGATCCTGACGGAGATCGCCCCGCCAGCCCTGCATTCACCTTGTTTCCTCGCTATCACCAGAGCCGCATGGTGCGCCGGCTGGCCGGCGATGCTCTGGATCATTTCACTGCCACGGGTGAAATTGGCCGCAAATATCTGATCAACCACTCTGCGGGCAGCGGCAAAACTCTCTCCATCTGCTGGATCGCAGATCGCCTCCATAGTCTTTACCATCCCGATACGAACCAGAAATTAGTCAACCTCGTCTTCATCCTTACCGATCGAAAATCGCTGGATAAGAACATCAAAGATGAAATAGAGAACTTCATCCATCTAAAGGATGTGGTCGGCATTGCCAGAAAAGCTGAGGACCTGCCCCGATTTCTTAGAGACCGCAAACCAATCATCGTAACCACCCAGCAAAAGTTTGAGTGGGTATTGCAGGAAATTGAAAAAAACCAGGATCTGAAAAAACTCCGGGTAGCATTCCTCATTGATGAAGCCCATCGCTCCCAGAAAGGCAAGATGGGAGCTGCCATTCGTAAACCTTTTCGCGACCCGCCTATGTCAGATGGTGATAGGGGGGAGGATGCGGATGAAAATTGGGATGAAGAAGAGCAGATGCCCGCATCATCCGCGAACATGATCGCAACCAGCTCTTTGTGGCCTTTACCGCCACCCCCGCTCCCGCCACTGTTTCATTATTTGGAGAGCCCTTTGACACCTACTCCGAAGCAGAGGCTATCGCTGAAGGCTATATCGTGGATGTAGCTGTCAGCATCATCTCCTTCAAGACGCTCTACAATCTGCACTGCCACGTGGTGCCCAGCCCTGATGAGAAGCTCTACCCCAAGGGTGTTGTAGCCAAGGCACTGAAAAATGTGGCTTTCGAAGATGATGGTCTCATTCAGTACAAGGCTGAGGTTATGCTCCGCATCTTTGAAGAGAACGTCAGTCCTCTTATCAATGGGCGCGCCAAGGCGATGATTGTGGCTAATTCCCGCGTTGCTGGATCGCGCTATTTCGAGATCATTAGGGAGAAACTCAGGGCACGAAATGCTGGATACAAGGTACTCTATGCATTCTCTGACTTTGTTCACCCCAAGACGAATGCAGCGATCAGTGAACATGCCGTGAATGAGCTTGGAGAAGGCGAGCAGATTGAAGACCGGTTTGAAGGAGATGATTACCGCCTCATGATCGTGGCCAGCAAATTTCAAACCGGTTTCGATCAGCCGCTGCTTGCGGGAATGTTCCTGGATAAGGTCGTGGTAGACCGCAACGCAGTGCAGACCCTCTCCCGGCTCAACCGTGCTTACGAAGGCAAAAAAGGGGTCGTCGTTGTGGATTTCACCAACAATGCTCAGGCCATCCTCAAGGCATTCGCAAAATATCGAAAAGGACTGCCCTTTGATGTGGAAGAGCCAGAAAAAGAGCAATGTATCAGGTTTTATAAAGAAATCCTCAAGGTGGGTGTATTTGCCTCCAAGATGCCAGAACACTGATTGATTTCGTTACCAGCGGAAAGGATCCCCAGGCCCAAGCCTTCGTGAATGCATTGCGCGAAACCTTTCAGACCAGGATTACCGGCCCGGAGCAACGTAAATCCTTCGTTTATCTGCTGGCCAGGTTTGTAAAGAGCTTCCATTTCCTTTCATGCTTCTTCACTTATCCGCCAGAGATTCAGGAATTCGCTGTTTTTGCTGAATATGTTGGTCCTCAGTTGATCAAGCAGGGAAGCCTTTCTGAACTTATGCAGCAAATCCGCCAAACCGAGGTGGTAAAGGCCTCAGTTCAATATCAGGGTGAGGTCCGCACTGCTGGAACCGTGAAGCTCACATCGGGTGCGTCAGGCAAAGAATCCGGGCCGCCGCCGCAAAAAGTCTCAGTGCAGGATATGATCAATGAAATTCGAAACCGCTTTAACATCACAGACGAGGAAGCGCTGTACATCAAAGAGGTAACCGAAGAAAAACCAAAGACCCGGAAATCCAAGCCACGGTGAAAGCGCATCAGGATGATCGTACATACCTGGAAGATAGCTATTAAGGACCAGGTAAATGCTGACATTCAGGGTGCCTATGCCGAGCGCGAGCTTTATGAGGAACTCGGGGATCCGAAATATACTGATCCAGGCGCCATATTCGACATAATGGCCATTACTGTAATCCGCCAGAATCTTCAACCTGAGCCATAAGGAGGCGCAATGTATAACCAGCAAATCTTGGATCTTGCGCGTGGCGAAATCGAACAGCAAATTCAGTCCATGCCCGCGCAATTCACCAGCTTTGATTTCTACACCGCTTTTGCCGCAAATCACTCTCGCAAGTACCAACAATTGATTCGCATTTACACCCAACGGCATGATCGTCCCCATGCAATCCAGATCTTGCATAGCCAGTTAATGCATACTGTGAATGATCGCTTTTCTCATCTTGTGCGCAAAACTCACACCATCGCAAACCCCAAGGGTGGCGATATGAGCGCATGGGTTAAAGCCTGACGAACCTGTTTTGCGAAAATTCAAATTAGCCTTTTTAAAGAGGCTTGGCTCAAGCGCGGCCCATGATCAACCGCAACTAACCTCAATCCAGGGGCACCCCCTCCGCGCCCCTTTTCTGGATTTCCTCCTGCCGGTCTGCGTTCCTCTCTGGTAAGTGTCTGTTTGTGGCTAAAGACCAACGGCTTGTTTTGCTGAAAGCCAGTAGCTAGTAGCTTAAGACGAAAATTCGGCCCTGAATTTTCTTTATGGCCACCTTGACTTTTTCACTCCGTAGTAATATTGTTATAGCGTCACCCAGGTGACGTGCTGTATTTGTTCTTTGACAACTGAATAGAAAACTCGTGTCTGCCTTGCCTGGCAGCAATCGAGCGCCTTTGGCAGCGGTATGCGTGTCACACCGCCAGAGGTCCGCAGAGGTCTTGCGGGCCGGTGGCGGTGGTGACACCCAGTAGATGTGGGCTCCTGATGTCGTCCAGATTGTGGAAGTGTATCTGCACTGCCATTGCCGGAAAGTCTGTTCCGCTTGTGTACCGGAACATGAAACGGCAACCGGAACACGCAATCCTCTTGCAGCCAAAAGAGTTAGCATCGTTTGTTCCGTGTTCCGCTTCATTTTGCCTGATTGATTGCTGACGGTCATAAACGGCAACGCCAATTTTTGGAGCGGATTTTCGCGCGAACGCGATGACTGATAGAGACGACCATTACAGCAGTGGTGCTGATTGGGCGGTGCCGACGCTCTAGGAGTGTGTCGGGAATAGATCTTGGGGAATCTCATAAGACATGTGTTGAAGAGCAGAAGTGGGGTTAGGATGGGGCATGGGAAAGTGCTTCCGTCCAGACG
>QHVI01000117.1 GCA_003223515.1 Candidatus Angelobacter sp. Gp1-AA117 | reverse complement strand
ATTGCGGCCATGCTGGCTGGCATGCTGCAGACGGCCATTGGTTACCTCCTGTTTAAAGGTGTCGGCATCTGGGGTATTAACATCCCGGTTGGCTGGGGCTTCGCCATCATCAACTTCGTATGGTGGATCGGTATCGGCCACGCGGGAACCTTGATCTCCGCCATCCTGCTGCTCTTCAAGCAGAGTTGGCGTACCTCGATCAACCGCTTCGCCGAGGCCATGACGATCTTTGCGGTCATGCAGGCCGGTCTTTTCCCGTTGATCCATACCGGGCGTCCGTGGCTCGCCGCGTACTGGCTCTTTCCTTATCCCAGCAGCATGGGCGTATGGCCGCAGTTCCGCAGCCCGCTGATTTGGGATGTGTTTGCCGTATCCACGTACTTCACGGTTTCGTTCCTGTTTTGGGGCATCGGATTGATCCCCGATTTCGCCACCCTGCGCGATTCGGCAAAGTCTCTGGTGGTGCGCCGCATCTATGGAATGCTGGCCATGGGCTGGCGTGGCTCGGCACGGCACTGGAATCGCTATGAGACGGCCTACATGCTGCTGGCTGGACTGGCTACCCCGCTGGTGCTCTCAGTGCATAGCGTAGTGAGCCTGGACTTTGCGGTTTCCGTGATTCCCGGCTGGCATACGACATTCTTCCCGCCATACTTCGTCGCCGGCGCGATCTACTCCGGTTTCTCCATGGTGCTGATCCTGGCGATTCCGTTCCGCTATCTCTATGGCATGCAGGATTTCATCACGCTGCGCCACCTTCAGAACTGCGCCAAGGTCATGCTGGCCACCGGCTTGATTGTGGCTTACTCCTATGGAATGGAAGTTTTCTTTGCCTGGTACAGTGCGAACAAGTACGAATGGGGCATGATGTGGAACCGCATGGCCGGCCCCTACGGCCATTATTACTGGATGCTGATCCTCTGCAACATCGTGCTACCCCAGTCTCTGTGGTTTAACAGGGTACGCTCGACTCCGTGGCTGCTCTTCCTGGTATCGCTGGTGGTGAACACCGGCATGTGGCTGGAGCGCTATGTCATCGTTGTGGTCAGCTTACAGCGTGACTATGTACCCAGTTCCTGGGGTATGTATTGGTTTACCAAGTGGGATGTAATGACCTTTGTAGGAACGATGGGATTCTTCACGCTCCTGTTCTTCCTCTTTATACGGTTTATGCCTGCAATTTCCATCTTTGAAATTCGGAGTCTGTTGCCGCAATCGAAGGTGAAAGAATGACTGCCTCGCATCTGACATCATCGCCCGTCTATGGATTGATGGCGGAATTTGAAACGCCCACCGATCTGGTGCATGCGGCCAAAGGCGCCTTTGAAGCCGGGTACCGCAAGATGGACACCTATACGCCCTATCCATTGGAAGAAGCGGCGGAGGCCATCGGCGCTCACCATAACCGTGTGCCCCTGATCTGCCTGATCGGGGCCATTCTTGGAATGTGCGGCGGCTACTCGCTTGAATACTGGGTCTCGGTCGTGAATTACCCCATCAATGTGGGCGGCAAACCTTTTCATGCCTGGCCGGCCTTTATCCCGGTTACGTTTGAATGCGCCATTCTTGGAGCGTCCTTGGCCACTGTATTTGGCATGCTGGCGCTGAATGGACTGCCGCAGCCCTATCATCCGGTATTCAACTCGCCCAATTTTGTGCGCGCCAGCCGTGACCGTTTCTTTCTCTGTATTGAATCGCAGGATCCCAAGTTCCGACTCGATGACACGAGGCGCTTTCTGCAGGACTTTCATCCGTCTGAGATCACGGAGGTGCCGTATTAACATCCCGGCACAAATTGAAAAGAAGTCCTTATGGACCGCAGCCGCCCGCGGCTGCGCGGAAGAATTGTGTGGGCGGCACTCGGTGCTACTGGCATTTTCAGCACTATTCTTTTTTAGTTTGATCTTCTCCGGCTGCCGCCAGGACATGCACAACCAGCCCAAATTCATCCCACTGCGCTCCAGCGAATTTTTTGCCGACCGCCGCTCCGCGCGTGACCCGATTGGCGGGACCGTGGCCCGCGGGCAGCTACATGAAGATACCTATCTTTATACTGGCAAGCGCGGCACTGCCTACGGCAATGAATTGCCCTTTACGCCTGCGAACATGCACGTGTTTCTTACGCGCGGGCAGGAGCGCTACAACATCTACTGCTCTCCCTGCCATGATCGGGTAGGCAATGGAAATGGCATGATCGCGCAGCGCGGCTTCAGGTATCCGCCATCATTACACCAGGACCGCCTGAGAAACGCGCCTCTCGGACACTTCTTCGACGTAATGAGCAATGGCTTCGGCGCCATGCCTGACTATGCTTCCCAGGTGAATGTGGAAGACCGCTGGGCCATCGCCGCATACATCCGCGCCCTGCAGTTGAGCCAGAATGCCATTGCCGCGGATGTCGATTCTGCAAACCAGAACAAAGTGAATACAACTTTGCCCAAAATCTTCATACCATCCAACTCCAAGAGCGACCTCGAAGTCCCGCGCAGCCAGCCAAATGAGAGGGGTGTAAAGCCATGAGCACGATGGTCCGTGTAACTCCGGCTGACTTTGCTCCTCCATCTGCCATAGACAGAATGCGGATGCCCGCGCTCATTGTGGGTGTGGTCTGCTCCATCCTTTCAATTCTGGGTGCGTTTCTCCTGGGATGGGAAACCTTTCTTCAAACCTGGCTCGTAGGTTTCATGTTCTGGCTGGGAGTCACGCTGGGATCGTTGACGTTACTGATGCTGCAATATACCACCGGAGGCAATTGGGGCCGCCTGGGTCGCCGATTCTGGGAAGCAGCCAGCACAACCTTGCCTCTTATGTTCCTGTTTTGGCTTCCATTGGTATTTGGCATGTCTCACCTTTATCCGTGGGTGAATGAGTCCCGGGAGTACATGTCGACCTTGGAACTCAGACGCGCACATCTGTGGCTGAACCCCACGTCCTTTGTCATTCGCGGAATTATCTATTTCATTCTCTGGGGAATCTGGACCTGGAGGCTGCGCCGCTGGTCCTTCGTTGAAGAAGCAGGCCGTTCCACTCCCGCCGATTTTGTTGGTATCCAGAATTTCAGCGGCGCAGGCATTGTGATGTACGCGCTGACCATCACCTTTGCCTCCGTTGACTGGGTCATGTCGCTGAATCCGCACTGGTGGTCTACGGTTTGGGGCATGCTGTTCATGGTGGGCGAGTGCCTCACCGCCTTTGCCTTCACTATCTGGCTTTTGGCCCGCCTCTCGCCCCTCGAACCGCTGGCGCGCATCTTCAAGCCTGACTATTTCCACGATTTCGGCAAGCTCATGTTTGCTTTTGTGATCCTGTGGGCCTATCTGTCATTTGCCCAATGGCTGATTATCTGGTCAGGCAATATCACAGAAGAAATCCGCTGGTACCTGGATCGCGTTCACGGGCACTGGAAACCGGTAGCGACGGCGCTGATCTTCCTGCACTTTGTGCTGCCTTTCGCCATTTTGCTGTCCCGCAGCCTCAAGCGTCAGCCACGCAAGCTGGTCAAAATTGCGTTGTGGATCATGTTTATCCGCCTGGTTGACCTCTATTGGCTGGTGCAGCCCAGTTTCCATGGGCCCGGAAAGCTGGCGCCCATAAGCTGGCAAAGCGTACTCATGAACATTGTGAATGTGCTGGCCATGGGAGGTCTGTGGCTCGCGATGTTTTACTGGCAGGTGGGAAGACGGTCGATTCTCCCGGTTTACGATCCGCATTTTATAGAGATGTTGGAAGCCAAACATGGATAAAGACAAATTTCATACTCAATCCGGTGGATTGCACGTGAAGGAAGGCCACGAAGGCACTGACTTCAGTATCCGTGGAATCGTGGTTTTTGCAGTATTCCTCACGCTGGGTCTGGTACTCACCTTTATTATCGCGGGCGTGCTGATGCGGGTGTTTGAATGGGGGTCAGCGAAATACCTCGATGCAGGAATGACTCCGGTGCAGCAACAATTGCAAAAACAAAGGCAGGCGGCCGCTCAGACTGAGCCAAACCAGTATCCGGGAGAAAAGCCGGGCCAGATCAAGCCCAGTTCTGAAGCGGAGATGCGCGCATCGGTTGAGCGGAGCATGGAGAGAACCTTCGCCCAGCCACGTCTGCAATACGATGACGTGGATGAGATGAACAGGGTCCGCAAGTCTGAGAATGATTATCTCGGCCTGACCGGCAAAGACGATCAGGGAAATCTCCACATTCCTATCAGCCGCGCCATTGACCTGTTGTCGCAGCGTGGCTTACCGGCTGTAAATGGCAAATGGTCGCCGGAGGCCCCGGTGGCTGTGCCCTCGGGTGAGTCGCGTGCCAGCGAGCACCAGCAAAGAGACAATACCGGAATCAACAAAGGTGTAAGGCGGTAATGATGTACAGATTCAAAATTCGGAGCCTGATTGCAAGCGCGTTACTGTGTGCTTGTGCCGGCGTGTGTGCGTTTGCCCAGGCTGCGCCCAAGGGAGACCTTGGTGCAGCGCCCAACGTAAAGCCTTCGATCCTCGATCAGGTCGGGATTGACCAACGCCTCAATCAGCAGGTGCCGCTGGAACTCACATTCCTGGATGAAGACGGCCAGCCGGTGCAGTTGCGGCAGTACTTTGGGCAGAAGCCGGTAATCGTTGCATTGGTGTATTACCAGTGTCCCATGCTGTGCTCGCAGGTCTTGAACGGCCTGACCGGAACGCTTAACGGCATCCGCCGGTTCAATGTGGGCCGCGATTTTAATATCGTGACCGTGAGCTTCGATACCCGCGACAACCCTGAAGCTGCACGCGCACAGAAGAAGAGTTATCTGCACCGCTACCGCCGTCCAGGTTCAGAAGAAGGATGGCATTTCCTCACCGGGAAGAAAGAACAGATTCAGGCGTTGGCAGACAGCCTGGGATTTCACTACGCGTGGGATCCGGCGATCCAGCAGTTTGCCCACGCCAGCGCCATCATGTTGTTGACCCCTGACGGCCGCATTGCCCAGTACTACTACGGCATCGAGTATCCTCCGCGCGACCTGCAGTTCGGAATCATCGAGGCCTCGAAAGGCAAGATTGGCACCGTGGTGGACAGGCTGCTGCTGTATTGCTACCACTATGATCCGAGGCAAGGCAGATATGGCGCGGTCGTTTTTAACATTTTGAGACTTAGCGCGCTGGCTACAGTGCTGGTGCTCGGCGGATTTGTGTTCATTATGTTCCGTCGTGATCTTGCAGGACGAAGCAGGTTGTAAAAGGCGAGCTGAATAGATGCAATTTAAACTTCCATTATTTCCCGAGCAGGCCTCAAAGATCGCGCCTCAGGTGGATGCTCTCTACCTGTTCCTGGTGCTGGTCACGACCTTCTTTTCCCTGCTCGTTGCCCTGCTCATTCTTTTCTTCGCGATCAAGTATAAGAAGGCGCCCGGACGCAAAGCCGAGCAGATTCACGGCTCTACCCTGCTGGAGATCATCTGGACCGTCATACCGCTCGGCATCTCCATGGTCATCTTTCTCTGGGGTGCAGCCGTCTACTTCCACATAGAGCGCCCGCCCGCGAATGCTATGCAGGTCTATGGCGTAGGCAAACAGTGGATGTGGAAGTTCGAATATCCGGGCGGCCAGCGCGAGATTAATTCACTCCACGTTCCCACCGGACGGCCGGTGAAAATCACCCTGATTTCTCAGGATGTGATTCACGATCTGTTTATCCCCGCGTTCCGCGTAAAGAATGACGTTCTTCCCAGTCGCTATACCTCCGTGTGGTTTGAGGCCACACAGCCCGGCACGTATCACCTGTTCTGCAGCCAATACTGCGGCACCAAGCACTCTGGAATGATCGGCGAAGTCACGGTCATGAAGCCGGAAGAATTTGAATCATGGCTGGAAAGCGGCAAAGCTGAAGGATCTATGGCTGCCAATGGCGAGAAGCTCTTCCAGCAGTTTGGCTGCACTACCTGTCACCGTCCTGACTCCGGCGCGCGTGGCCCGAATCTTGAAGGACTGTATGGACGTCCGGTGCGCCTGCAGGACGATCGCGTTATTGTCGCCGATGACAATTACATCCGCGAATCGATCCTCAATCCCAACGCCAAAATCGTTTCCGGTTTTCAGCCGATCATGCCGACCTTCCAGGGCGTAGTCAGTGAGGAAGGCCTGCTCCAGATCATCGCCTACATTAAATCCATGGGTGAGCAGCAGGGGCAGCCGCTCAACAACCGCAGCACGCCAACCCAGATACGTGATAGTGAAGTGCCGAACATCCAGCAACAGATGAAACAGAACTCCAAGCAGAAACCATCAGGGAAACAACCATGAGTACCGCGATTACTGCCGTACAGCCGCAGGTAATGCCCGCAAAGCATTACCTGAATGACAATTATGGAATCAGGTCATGGCTGCTGACGAAAGACCATAAGCGCATTGCCGTTCTTTATCTCATCAGCATTACCTTCTTTTTCTTCATCGGAGGTCTGTTTGCCGCCATGATCCGCCTGGAGTTGCTGACTCCGGCGGGCGACCTGTTCCAGTCCGATACCTATAACAAGCTGTTTACCATGCACGGCATCAACATGATTTTCTTCTTCCTCATACCGTCAGTGCCGGCGGTGCTGGGGAATTTCGTGTTGCCGATCATGGTTGGAGCCAAGGACCTCGCTTTCCCCAAAATCAACCTGATGAGCTGGTATCTCTATATCGGCGGGGCGCTCTTTTCGCTGGCTACCATGGTGAGTGGTGGCGTGGATACCGGCTGGACCTTCTACACGCCCCTGAGTTCCGGTTTCGTGCGCACGCACGTCATCCTGATGGCAGTGGGAATCCTGATCGTGGGCTTCTCCTCGATCTTTACCGGACTGAATTTCATTGTCACTGTTCACCGCATGCGCTGCCCGGGGATGACCTGGGGCAGGCTGCCGCTCTTTGTCTGGTCAAATTATGCGGCCAGCCTCATCATGGTGCTCGGTACCCCGGTGCTGGCCATCACGCTGATCCTGCTTGCCCTGGAACGCGGCTTCCATATCGGCATCTTTGACCCAGCGCTGGGTGGCGATCCGGTGCTCTTCCAGCACATGTTCTGGTTCTACTCCCACCCGGCTGTCTACATCATGATTCTGCCGGGCATGGGCGTGATCAGCGAGATCATTACCTGCTTCTCCCGCAAGCGCGTCTTCGGATACTTCTTCGTCGCCTTCTCCAGCATCGCCATTGCCGTCTTCGGCTTCGTGGTCTGGGCGCACCACATGTTCGTGGCTGGTGTCTCGGTTTACTCAGCGATGGTGTTCTCGCTGCTGAGTTTTGCCGTCGCCATACCTTCGGCCGTAAAAGTCTTCAACTGGACAGCCACCATGTACAAGGGCGAAGTCAGCTTTGAAACGCCTATGTTGTACGCCATCGGCTTCATCGGGCTGTTCACCATTGGCGGGCTTACAGGTTTGTTCCTGGCAGCGCTTGGCACTGATGTCCATATTCACGACACCTACTTTGTGATTGCTCATTTCCATTACGTAATGGTCGGTGGCATGGTGATGGCCTATATAGGAGGACTGCATTTCTGGTGGCCCAAGATGACTGGCAGGACGTATCCGGAGGGCTGGGCCAAGCTGGCTGCGCTGATCACCTTCATCGGATTCAACCTGACCTTCTTCCCGCAGTTCATTCTCGGTTACCTGGGAATGCCCCGGCGCTATCACTCGTATCCGGAAGAGTTCCAGGTGTTGAACGTGCTTTCCAGCGCGGGAGCATCAGTGCTGGCAGTGGGATTCATTCTGCCTTTGATCTATCTGCTGTGGTCGATGCGTTACGGAGAAGTGGCCGGACCGAATCCCTGGAAAGCTACCGGATTGGAGTGGGAGACGAGTTCTCCACCACCAACGCACAATTTTGAGATGACGCCGGTGGTAACAACCGAGCCGTATGCTTACGGTGACGAGGAGGGTACCGTTGTCCCATAGTCAGACGACAACTACTGAGCACCACCCGGCGCTGGCCCACCAGTTTGACAGCCTGGAGCAGCAGAAAGACGCCTCCATGCTGGGCATGTGGGCCTTCCTGCTCACTGAAATCATGATGTTCGGGGGTCTCTTCGCCGCTTATCTGATTTACCGTCTCCGGTATTACGAAGCGTTTGTCGCCGGCAGCACCAGTATTGCCGTGACTCTGGGCGCAGTCAATACGTTGGTGCTGATCGGAAGCAGCTTGACCATGGCTCTTGCTGTCTCTGCTGCTCAACGCGGAGCTCAGAAAGTCCTGCGCGGCTTTATTGTTGCCACCATGCTCCTCGGCTTAGTGTTTTTGGGCATCAAGGCCGTTGAATACCACGAGAAATATGTGGAACACCACATTCCCGGTGGAGTGTTTGGCAAGTTCGGGCCCACAGACATTGAAAAAGATCTGCAGGAAAAAGATCACAAGACTCCGGAAGCCGCCGCACAGATTGCCAGGCAGACCGAAATCTTCTTCTGCTTCTACTTTGCCATGACCGGACTGCACGCTTTTCACATGCTCATCGGGTTCGGTCTGATGACATGGCTCTTGTGGCTATCTCGGGGCAACCGCTTTGGCCCGGATTATTACACGCCGGTAGAGCTTGGCGGTTTGTACTGGCACTTTGTCGATATTGTCTGGATCTTTCTTTTCCCGCTGCTGTATCTGATCAGCCGCACCCAGGGAGCGCATTAATATGGCACAAAACGGATCTCACGGACATCCCACACATGGAGTTTATTACGCTGTATTCGGCGCGCTGGTAATTGGCACCCTGCTCACCTGGGGAGTGGCTTTCGTCGATCTAGGGATATTCAATCCCATAGTAGCGCTCGCCATTGCCTGCACCAAGGCCACGCTGGTGATTCTATTCTTCATGCATGTGCGCTACAGCAGCAAGCTGACCATGATCACCGTAGCCGCAGGCTTCTTCTGGCTGATGCTCCTGATCTCCCTGAGCTTGAGCGACTATCTGACCCGTACCTTGACGCTGGGACAATAGATAAACAGTTGCAGCCTGAAAGGAACGTATGGCACAGCCGCCCCGGCTGTGCGGAAGCTACCCCTTTACTGGTTTTGCTCTAAGTATTCTTAATCGTGCTTTTTCGCGGAAACTCTTCGCGAACCTGAGTTTGGGTCTTTCAATTATGGCAATTACAAATTATGGCAATTTTGGCAATTCCGTTAAGGCCTTGCCAGCAGCTCTTCCAGAAAATCCAGAGCCCGCGGGTCGTGCGTCATGCCCAGCCAGCGCACCGCCTCTTTACGGATGGCCGGGTTCTTGTTGGTTTTGGCCGCGTTGATCAGCAGCGGCACGCCTTCTCCATCTTTCATCTGCGAGAGCGCAAACACTGCTTTCTTCTTTACTGCTGTTTCCGGATCATTCTCAATGGCTTCGGAGATCTGCTCGGCTTCTTTGCGGCCGCCGATCTGCGCCAGCCAGAAGATCGCCTGTCCGCGCACGCGCGTGCTGGGATCAGTGCGTCCCATGGCAATCAATTCTTTGATGGCTTCGGGCTCCTCACTGCGGCTTAACGCAAAGGTGCCTTTTTCGCGGAAGCGCTCGCTGGCATCGTTTCTCACGTACTTGCGCAGCAGTTCGAAACCTTTCTTGCCGCGTTCCACCCCCAGCCAGAATGCAACTTCGTCACGCACGCGCTCCGGCTGGCCCGGCTGAATCAGCTTCTCCAGCGACTGGTCGGCCACCGCATGATCATGCAGGGCAATTGCCATTACCCCCGCATTGTTGATGCTCTTCTTGCGGTCAATATCTTCAGAAGGTGCTGCGAGCACGAACTCGGTAAGAAGTTGAACGCTCTGGGCCGGGTCGACGTTCTCCAGCCAGTAGACCGGCAGGTTGGCGAAGTCGAGCGCGCAGTCAGGGCTATAGGTGCGTATCTTCTGTACCCGCTTGGTTTCTACGCGGAAGAAGACGAATGCGTAACGAAATGGCTCCGGCGGCTGGCAGTTGTCCATGGTGCCGGAAAATGAGTTGCCGCTGCTCGATTCCACGCGGCATCCCATACAGCAATTCGCCTTTGTACTCTGAGCCTTGTCAACCGAATCAAAGCAGCACATGGTGCGCTCTTTAGGAAGGACAGGAACGCGATAGCCGATCCATGCCGGCGAATCCTGTTTCTGGAGAATCGCATCAAACGCAGCCTTCAGTCCACCCGCCGCCGAAACCTCCTGAAGCTTCGCATTGCTGATGGTCGGTTTCTGGGCCATTGCTGCAACGACCATTGCGATTGCCAGGATCTGGATAAGCGCTGTTTTTTTCATATCTATGTTCCTCCTCTTCAGCCGTCATGGAAAATTGATCAGCGTGAATCAGCGTCATCAGCGGTAGGTTTTGGCTTTTATTTTTAGATTCCTCTGTGCACTCTGCGTCCTCTGCGGTGAAAGGTTTTCAGCCTATTTGTTCAGAATTTCCATCATGAACTCCGTCGTTTCCGGAGAATGCATCAACGAAATCCGGTGCACCAGCTCCTGCTTCAGCTCCGGGTTCGTCTCCTTGCGGGCCAGTTGAATCAGGTTCTTGGCCGCTCCATGGATGAACAGGGAATGGACCACCTGTTTCTTTGTCTCCATGTCTGTTTGCGCGTTGTACATATTCGTCAAAGCAGTGACGGCTTCATCCCCGCCAGCAATCCCAAGACCATGAATTGCCTGGTTGCGAACCTCGGGATCGCGCTCGGTGTTGGCGATCTCAATCAAGGCCTGCGTATCACCGCCAATGGCCAGCGAGTGCAAAATTTGTTCTTTCGCTTCCTTCTCGGTAGTCGCCTTGTAGAGCTGTTGCAATTCAGCATGACCTCCCATCACTCCCAGCCAGTGAATCGCGCTTTTCCTGAGCTCCAGGTTGGGTTCCTTCTGAGCAAGGGCAAACATGCGTTGCTTGTCGCCGGACACCATGAAGGCATGAAGTACCGAACTTTTCACTTCGGCATTGTTCGACGAGTTGTAGATCTCGTTGAGCACCTGGCGGTTGCGATCGTTGCCATTCACACCCAGCCAGTGAATAGCCTTTTTCTGAAGATCAGGATCGGTCGTGCCGCGTGCCACCGTCAGCAGGGCCTGGTGCGCTTTATCGGAATCGCTCTGCGAGAGCACGAAAAGAGCGCGGTCTTTCAATCGCGGAGAGGCGTTGCCCTGAAGAATGTTCTGCAGCAGCGGAAGCGCCCGCTCCGGATCGCTCTGCATGATGCTGTCCAGCGCGTAAAGCTTCAGGTCTTCATCTGGCTGGCTGGCGGGATCGACCTTCTGTCCGGTGGCGGAGCGGATTTCGATCTCCAGCGCCCCGGCATCTTTCAGATAGCGGCTCTGCGGATACTCTTTGCGCAACTGGGCCACTGCGCTCAGCGCATCCTGCTTGCGGCCAGCCTTGTTCAGCGCATAAGCCTTCCAGTAAATGGCCCCATCAGCGCGCCGCCCCTTCATTTTGGCGACCTCATTGAAGCCATCGATAGCTGCGTTGTACTGGCCATTGTTCAGCGCGTCCGTAGCGGAAGAGTAGATCTCTTCTTCGCGGGAGTTCGCTTTTTGCGCACTCTGCGGATCAAGAAGTGCCTGCGACTGCGCCTGGCAAAATGACACAATGCCGGCGGTGAGAAATAAAGTAATGAATAATTTGCGAAACATGTTGTTTATAGCCTCTGATTTGCAGCAGTTGGTTTACTCACTTTGGAACCGATGACATGAATCTTGAACAACAAATCCTGCGACTGAATGCGGCTGCGAATCTGCTTCAACTCGTTCGGGCTCAGCTCTGACGGGCCGTCGGCAATCTCTGCCAGCACGCGCTCCAGTTCATCGAGCAGTCGCCTACCGCAACCAGCAGTACACGCCCGGGGCTGACCTGCGCCGTGTGCGGAGGCTTCTGCACGTCAACATTGCGCGGCCAGAACCTTCCTGCCAGAAATGCCGCTGCCAGCAGCACCGCCATGACAGCGCCCCAGGCCCACTTCGGCATCCATGAGACAGCTCTCCGGTCAGGCGCCTGATCGCGCACCCGCAGCCAGACCTTCTGTTCGAGGTAAGCAGGAGGCTCAGGCGCCTCCACCGCAGGAATCCCCGCCAGCAGCACCTTCACTTTGTCGAACTCTTCGCGGCATTGGGAACATTCCTGCATGTGCTCTTCAATCGCAGCGCCATCACCGGCATCGCCATAGCAATGCAGCACGATTTGTTCTTCAGTTAAATGCTTCATCTTCTTGCCTGATCTTTTGCCTGACAACGTCCCGTACTTTTTGTCATCCTGACGCTGAGCGTAGCGAGGCGGAAGTACCTATGCATTTCGCTTCACCCGGATTACTGCTTTGTTCACCTTGCTTCATCCTCTTGCGTAGTTTCACGAGACATGTAACAGGGCGATTTGACTTTCTCTCAAACTTTCTCCCTGGGGTTCCCGATGACGCGATTTTCCGATCACCCGATCACCAGCGGTTCCAACTGCTGTCGCAATTTCTGCACGGCGCGAAAGACGCTGTTCTTGGCTGCGCTGGTCCGTATCCTCAACGTCTTGCTGATCTCTTCAATGCTCTTGCCTTCCATGTGGCGCATGGTGAAGGCCACGCGCTCGGCCGGGGTCAGCAGCCCCATGGCGCGCGCGATCTTCTCTTTGACTTCGGCGCTCAGCAGCAGCCGGTCAGGGCCGGGATCGGTCACCGGCAACTGGATGGCACGGTCGTCTTCTTCTGTGCCGGGATTCTCGCTGATCTGATAACGGTCATTCATCTTCTTTGCCTTCAGGAAATCCAGGCAGCGGTTCACCGCGATCCGGTAGAGCCAGGTGGAGAAGCTGGAGCGAAGCTCAAAACGCTCCAGGCTCCTGTAGGCGCGCAGGAACGTCTCCTGGACGATCTCCTCCGCGTCCTGCTGGTTGCCGGTCATGCGGTAGGCCACGTTGTAGATGCTGCGCGTGTGGCGGTTGACGAGCAGGCGAAAAGCCTCCCGGTCGCCGGCCAGCACTTGCGCCACAACCGCTGCCTCCGTAATCTCCATTCACCTACCTTAGACCGAAATTCGCGGAAGCGGTTAGTTTTGCTTTGTCCCGAGCGATAGCGAGGGAACCCTGTAACCACAAAGGACACAAAGGAGCACGAAGGCCTCAGAGAACATCTTTAAGCCTGGTCTAGCTTATAGGCGGCTATAATAAATTCCGGAGCATGAGCTAAGAGCCAAAGGCTAAGAGCCAGGAGCCATTTGCTAATTGCCATTTGCTTCTTTCGAGGTGCATATTGCTGAGATTCTGCCGGTGGGGTCTGTTCGTTCTGTTTCTGCTTGCTGCTACGTGTTTTTCCGGTGCTGAGAAGAAGAAATCAAATAACCAGGGCCACACTTGGAACTTTGCGGTCTCGGGAGACTCGCGCAACTGCGGCGATATCGTGATGCCTGCCATCGCCGCCGACGCTACTAAGAACAGCGCGGTATTTTATCTGCATCTCGGTGATCTGCGCGCCATCTTTGCTCCCGATGAGGATTACCTGCACGCGCCTGAGCATCGCAGACAGCCCGTGGATATAAACCAGTACCTGACCAACGCCTGGGACGATTACATCCAGAACCAGATTTCCTGGTTCGGCTCCATGCCGGTGTATGTCGGCATCGGCAACCACGAAGTCATAAAACCCAAGACGCGCGCCGATTTCCTGGCGCAGTTCTCCCAATGGCTGGATGCGCCGGTGCTGCAGAAACAGCGGCTGGCGGATAACCCCAAAGACGATAAGTTCAAGGCGTACTACCACTGGATACAGGGCGGAGTGGACTTCGTTTATCTCGACAACGCCACACCGGACCAGTTCGAACCCGGCCAGGTAGCTTGGTTTGAAGGCGTGCTGAAGCGCGCGTCCGCCAATCGCAAGGTGCGGGCGGTGGTGGTCGGCATGCACGCCGCGCTTCCGGATAGCCTGGCAGCCGGCCACAGCATGAGCGATTATCCGGCGGGCCTGCAGAGTGGACGGCAAGTTTACACCGATCTGCTCAAGTTCAATAAGCAGACGAAGAAGCGCGTCTACATTCTGGCCAGCCACTCGCACTTCTATATGAGCGGCATCTTTGACAGCGATTACTGGCGCGTCAATGGCGGCGTGCTGCCGGGGTGGATCATCGGGACGGGCGGTGCCATGCGCTATCCACTGCCACCGCAGGCCAGCCGCGCCCAGGAAGCCAAACAGAAGGAGTATGGATATCTGCTGGCAACCGTGCACCCGGATGGGACCATCGATTTCAACTTCCACGAGATCAAGCGCAGCGACGTTCCCCCGGCAGTGGCCCAGAAATACACTCCCGAGTTTACCGACTACTGCTTCAACGAAAACACCGACTTCAATCCCCATCCGCCAGCAGCCACGAACCCGGCGGCACATGAATGAAGTGGGAGATCGGGTGATCGGATGATCTGAACGTCTAAAACCTTCCCTCTGATTACGCTGATGAACGGATGTTGAAGAATGCGAGTGGCACGTGCTGCCTACAGGATGGTTCCCGTCCGGCTCCAGCGTGTGTGTGAAAAGAAGTTGCCCATGATCGAGCCGTAGAACTCCACGCGGTGCTCGAAGTTTTCATCCAGCCAGCGGGAGCTGGGCGCGTCATAAGACCAGTAGACGAACAGCGGCTTGCCGATCACGTTCTTCACCGGGACGAATCCCCACTCGCGGCTGTCGCTGGAGTTGTCGCGATTGTCGCCCATCACGAACAGCTTGCCCTGAGGCACGGTGATGGGCTTCATGTCCTCATGCTCGGTATGCAGCGGGCCCTGGTGGACGGCATAAGGCTCACGCACCGGTTGCGAGTTCACATAAAGGATGCCGTTGCGGATCTCGATGGTGTCGCCGCCCACGGCAGCCACGCGCTTCAGGAAGGTCTCAGAGGGATCCTTGGGATAGTGGAAGACCACGATGTTGCCCCGGTGGACGCTCTTGATCATGGGCAGACGCCAGCGGGTAAGCGGGATCTCCGGGCCGTAGAGCAGCTTGTCCATAAAGAGATGGTCGCCCACCAGGATGGTGCCTTCCATGGAGGCCGTGGGCACCACCGAAGCCTCGCCCACAAACACCCGTATAATAAAAACGATCAGGGCCAAGGTAAGCAGCCGTCCAGTAGAGCGCCGCCAGAGCGACTGCCGGGCGCGCCCAGGCGCAACTGCCTCTTCTTCAGGGACAACAATGGCCAGCACCGGCCGCGGACATAACTCAAGAGACTGCATAAACGAAGCGCTGCTTCTATTTTCGGCTGCGCCGAAATGAGTCTCAATCAGGTAAACACCTGCTTACCAAGGAACACGGCTGTTGGCTTTCGGCTCTTGGCTTTTGGTTCTCAGCTCTTAGACCAAATTCTTGACAGAGCATCTGCTGCCATTCGGCCAGACGCAGGTGTCCCCTTGTTCTCCCGCAGCCCGGCTGAAGCGTATGTTTCGTATTCAGTTGTCAAAGACCGCAAACCTCAATCAGAGGCCAAAGCGTTTTGCCCTGTTTTACCAGCCCATGAAATGGCTGAGATGAAGCGGAACACGGAACAAATGCAGTTAAGTCCTTTGGCTGCACACATTTCCAATGTTCCACTTCCTGTTCCGGTTCCGGTTGAGGAAGCGGAACAGCCCATTTTTATCCAGCCAAATGAATTGCCAAAAACCTGCCCTTGCGTGCTGCGAAAAAGACCCGGTGATCCGGAGGCGTCCACAAGCAGGGAGCATTTGACTGGAATTGTTCATAGTACCGTTGTAGCAGTTCTACGAAGAGCACAATACACGAACCTGAGAAGAACCGCCATATCCGGGAGAGGAGAATTGGCCCCCGAATTTTGGGATTGTGCAGGGCCGCCAAGAAAGTTCAGTCGCCCGCGGGAAACGGGCACCTGCTGAGGACTTTTGCTAGCGGCCAAAAGCTAGCGGATGCTCTTTTGCTATAATCGGAAACAGCACGTCTTTCGCTGCCGTCCGCAGCACGTCGGGGAGTGGCTCAGCCTGGTAGAGCACCTGGTTCGGGACCAGGGGGTCGGAGGTTCAAATCCTCTCTCCCCGACCATTCAAAATCCCGCAAAAATCAATGATTTTTGACCGTTTGCGCATTCTTGCGCAAACGCGCCTGTAGGCGGGATTGTGGTCGGGTTGTTCCGTTCGCTTTTCATCGCGAGGCCGGGGCCTCGCGCGGCCCCGTAGATTCCTGTATCTACCAGCCCATGCTTGTTCAAACCTTAAAAATCTTACTGATAACCTGCATCAGCATCGCGGGCTATTGCTTCGCCCTCCTGCCCTTCAGGCAGTCGGGCTTCGCAATCCATCCATCATGCAGCCCAAACCCCTGAAGAATCAGTCGAGAAGGCTCCTTTTTCGCTCATCGGCACAGAGAGTGAAGTTGAAGCCGCACCGATATCCAAAAGCAGCAAGTGAATAAAGTTAAACATAATTGAATCAGCGTGTTAAATATCTTCCAATCTACTTTGGAAAGTTGTATCTTTATGTGGCTTCAAAAGGAAAAGCACTCATCCTCTGGATGAGTGCTTTTGAAGACGGACTGCGACCGGTACCGGAGTTTGGGGTGCTTCACCGAAAGTCTCCTTGTAGAAGCTGAAGTTCGGGTCTGCCATGTGGGAGTTATATTCTTGCTGCATATACTCCCTGACATATTCCGGAACATAAGGGAGTACTTGCTCAAGCACCCAGCGGGTTTCCGCCCAGGCGGCACGATAGAATTCAACTTCTTCAATGCGTTTACGGTCTTGCAAGAAGATCAAACTCAGAGACTTCAAAACGCGCCTTCTGTTGAGTTCTACGGATTCTGGGTCAGTGCAGGACGGGAATAGGTCTGGATAGTCTCCGAAGACGGGATCATGTGCTAAAAAAATAAAAAAATTCCGAGATTCGTGGAGTCTGGAATGTGGGGATACTCCGTTGTAACCTTGGTTTTGTCCATGTGATTATGCCTCCTTTGGCTTATAACTATAACATTTTAAAGTATTTATGTCAATTCCAGTAGGATGGAGGGTCAGGGCAATCGCATTTGAAAACAGAGTTGACGGGGACAACCGCTCTTCGACCTAAATGCAATTGATTTTGATTACCAATCCTCCCGAAACGCCGTCAGGATGAACCAATCGAGTAATCTCTATCGTGCCAAATGTCTTGTCGCACCGCTGATCCATGGCCGTTCCATGCCTATGGCGCAGGACGGATGGCTCCACTGGCTCTGAAATTCCAAATGCGATTGCCCTGGATGGAGGGTGGCGAATGGCCGATCTATTCTTAATGACGGAACTAGCATTTGCAGACGCGCAAATCAAAAAGTTCCGTGATCAGATTCGCCGGATGAAAGGTCCTGGCATATCTGACAAGATGTGGAATCTGATGGTTAGGGACGAAGACAAGATTGAAGATTCCAGAAACGAACTAGAGAAAAAAGCTGCTGATCTGGAGGTGCTTCGTCGGGATCTGGCCGAACCGATTACTTATGGAAGCAATGATGTAGAAGAGCGAATTAAAGCGATCAACCAAGAACTAACTATGGTATTGCGGGCCTACACGGTAGCCTCTCGTCCGATGGGTGAACAGATCACAGAACATCTTGGCCTACGTATTGATGATCAATCAGCTAAGTTCGTTGAACTTTTGGCTTCCAGGGAGAAGACGGTGGTGGCCCATGAGATTGGAATATCACTAACGGGGCTTGCTCTCTACAGATATGTTACCGAATCCCATGCGCTACAAGATATTCGAGACCTCAAGGTTGAGCAATTCACGGATGATGTCGCCAAGTGGGACGTACTAAAAATAAAAACAGAGATAAGGAAAAGAACAAATGAGCGAAACGCTCTGCCGGATTTGCCTTTGCCAAGAGTCAAAGTTTTTTCAACGCGAGACCTTTCCCTTAGAGACCCTTTTTCCAGACAGCGCATTTTCCTGGATAAATTAATTTCAAGTCTTGAGGAGCTAGAAAAAGGCAAGCATATAAAGCCTCCAGTCGTTGAGACAAAAAGAGAACAGAAGAGCAAGATTGAAGCTGAAATGATCGACTTGGATCGGCAGATCACGACAATAGAATCTTCAAACATGAGTGAAGACATGAAACGTCGTTTGACGAACAGCATCCACAAGAAAAAGGAACAACTCCATGAGGAGTGGGAAAAATGTCTGTGAAGCCACTTGTCCTGGGGCACGGGGCGGATGGGAACGAAGTTCTCTTGCCTTCTACCGATCGGCAAACACATATGCATGTGATCGGTTCGTCCGGTTCAGGCAAAAGCAAATTTCTTGAGTGGTGATTCGCCAGGATTTGTCAGAGGGCATCGGCTTCTGTCTTGTCGATCCGCACGGATCTCTGTACCGAGATGTACTTGAGTATTGCGCCTTCAAGGTTCTCAGGCGTGAAATCATTTTGGTAAATCTCTCTCAACCGTCCCATGTCATGGGTTTTAACCCATTTAAGAAAATTGAAGATGGCGACATCTCGGTTCAAGTGGATCGTCGGATTTCCGCAACCATGCACGCTTGGGGCGTAGAAAATACTGATGAAACGCCGACTTTGGAGCGTACCCTAAGGCTCATTTATACGGCTCTCATCGAACAAGGTCTGAGTTTTCATCACGCTCAGCACTTCATTGATTTCAATTCACAGGAAATCAGGATGGCGCTTGTAAAAAGGATTGAATCGAAATTAGTTCGCAAAGAATGGGAGGAACTTGAAGAGTTAAAAGCTAAAGACTGGCGAAATGAGGTGTTGTCAGCAAAAAATAGGCTGTTTCGGTTGCTTACCTCAAAGGCAATCACTCGGTTTCTAAGCGCGTCAGGCGAAACTGTAGATCTTGCGCAAATAATTGAAAGCGGCAAGATTCTGCTGGTGAATCTTGCACCCAGCGATCACTTATCGGCTGAAAATGCCAGAGTTTTTGGAACCCTGCTCATCAATGAATTCTTCGAGGTCGCATGCAGGAGAAATCCGCTGTGCAAGGAATCCAAGCCCTATTACCTTTATCTGGATGAGTTTCAGAACTTTGTAAGTCTCGATATTGTCAAAATGCTTGATCAAGTTCGCAAGTTCGGACTTTTTACGGTTCTTGCCCACCAACGGTTTGGGCAGCTCGGTCTCGACCTCTGTGATGCGGTTCTTACGAATTGTCGTATCAAAGCCGTATTTGGCGGATTACCGGTTGAGAGCGCGGAGATGATGGCTAAAGAGCTATTCATTGGCGAACTTGATCCCCAAAAGATAAAAGTCTCCATTTATCAGACCAAGTTCTGGCCAACATACTCACGTGACAAGGTTTACTCGTATGCACAGAGCAGCGGGCATTCGGTTGGCCGGGGAGAGAATCGAGCGTTTTCTACTGGACGAGGACAGGTCGCGGGCGAGTCCTTCCAGCCTGGGGATTGGTTTGGCTCAGGAGGTTCGAGCGGCCAGAGCGTCGTACTGTCACATTCAAGCAGTGAGGTTCTCGGTCATCATTCCTCGGAGACACATTTCACCGGGGATGCTTTCGGAGAGGCAGATGTGCCGATTCTTCTCCCAGTGCCTTTCAAAGAGCTTTCAAGCATTCAATTCTTCACTCCAGAGGAGCAACTTCTCGAATTGACCGCGGCGCTCAAGGAACAGTTTGGGCGGCACTGCTTTATCAAGATCCATAATCAAAAGACGCAGCCTCTGCGAGTGCCGCTCGTCGAGCCATATCGGCCGCCGCAGCGAAATTTTGATTGGTATGTGCAGGAAATCCTAAAGAAGACTCGTACATCCCCAGCAAGCGTTGTTGATGCGAAGATAGCCGATGAAGAGGTGAAATTAAAGAAAACGCCGAGAGGAGACATGCGCAGAGAGCAGAGAAAATTATGGGAATACTCAGTAGGCAAGGAATAGAAGACCATTGCAAAAACGATTGCCTAAATTCACCCGCGCACCCGAGGCTGTTTATGGCAAGCCTGTCACCGATCGCGGTCTTTTAATTTTGACGACAATCAGCCGCTACCGTTTTATCAAGACGAGCGACATAATCCGTCTCGTCGGTGGAAACGAAGATGTAACTTATCGCCACTTGCAGCAGCTTTACCATCAGAATTTAACAAACCGACTTGCCCTTCCAAAGCACGGTGGCCAGGGAGAGTTCATCTATTTCCTCGATAATGCAAGAACGCTTAGAGTTTTGGTGGCCCACTCAAAACTCAATGCTTCTGTTTTCAATTGGGACGAAATAAAAGGTAACAGGGAGAAATACAGTCAAATGGGAGAAGAGAGCGTGGGGCGGTTCTTGTTCCTCAACCACGAGCTCATGATTAGCCGATTTCGTGCCGATATCGAATTGGAGTGCAAAAATTCCGATGGCCGCGTTGAGTTATGCCAGTGGATGCAAGGCAGCAGTACATGGAGTAAAGTGCAAGGAAACAGCGGAAAGTTTCTGCCGCATCGGCCCGATGCGTTCTTTACGCTAAGATTGCCGAATGCTCCCGAAGGCCAGCAGCGTAGTAACTTTTTCTATGAAGCTGATCGCGGCACATCGAACTTGACTCGGTTCCGTGAAAAACTGGAAGCGTATCTCCAGTTCTTAATCCAAGAAAAACATAAGCGGTATGGTGTGCAAAAAATACGGGCTGTCCTGGTACATACTCAAAAAGCATCTTGGGCTGCGCAACTCAAAAGTGTGGCTGCGCAAATAGCAAGTTCTGAACCGCTTGCGGCTCATTTATTTTGGTTCGGTAGTTCTGAGGAGATGGGCGATAGGGGTTCTCATTTCACTCCTCACTTCACTCTCTGTGCCGATGAGCGAAAAAGGAGCCTTCTCGACTGATTCTTCAGGGGTTTGGGCTGCATGATGGATGGATTGCGAAGCCCGACTGCCTGAAGGGCAGGAGGGCGAAGCAATAGCCCGCGATGCTGATGCAGGTTATCAGTAAGATTTTTAAGGTTTGAACAAGCATGGGCTGGTAGATACAGGAATCTACGGGGCCGCGCGAGGCCCCGGCCTCGCGATGAAAAGCGAACGGAACAACCCGACCACAATCCCGCCTACAGGCGCGTTTGCGCAAGAATGCGCAAACGGTCAAAAATCATTGATTTTTGCGGGATTTTGAATGGTCGGGGAGAGAGGATTTGAACCTCCGACCCCCTGGTCCCGAACCGTGTCTTGAAGGTTTTGGAAGTCCCGAGAAAAGCTTGGGGGAAGAAGTGGTTTGGAATGAGACAATTTGATGGATTGAGCAATGCATATTCAAGCGATAATCTGTTTGTGGTGCAACGCGGAAATGCTAGTCAATGTTATCGATGCAAATTCAACATGCAGATACACATGTGGAAAGTGCAATAAAGATATCCGAGTAGAGGTTTCTGACGACAGAATCACTCGCATTGTGAGGTTATTTGCTTATCGTGGCGAGTGGACTGAAACTCCTTAATGTTCATTTTTTCTTTCTTCGCACATCTTTCCTATAATCACGAATCGTTACCGATCTGTGATCTCTCCGTACTGGTGAGGCTAGACGGCCAGCAATATCGCTGAGCCACTGCTTATAAGATTTTCCTGTTGGGGTTGGATTATAGAAGCACCCAAGATCAAGCATCAATTCACCAAGTTCTTCTTCTGACATATTGGATTGGATAAGCTTCTGAAGCGCAGTGGAAGCTCCTGTTAACTCCTCTGGCAATGCGTCGTTTACAAATGCTTGAAGGGCCTCTTCTGTGTTATTGAACTCATCCCGCCAGTCTTGATGAAAAAAGCCAGCAAATAAAGGAACTAAATCGTTGTAATTGCTCATAACGTTGGATATGCAGTCTTAATAAAAAATGTTGAATTGCCTTCTTTAGATACCCGCAAACTGAGTCTGAGGCGGGTTGTGGTGCATAGCACCCCCGAGCGTGTCAGCACGACACCAATTGGCATACCAATGTCAATCCCGCCACGTTCGTTGGGGAGATAAATTGACTTCTTGCCTTGAGCGGATTTCTTCACGATGTAATCGGCAAAACGTATAAGCACTTTTGATATCGCCGATTCTGCGGTTGCTCTGTCTGTAAAAGTCGAGGCGGCTTTCAGGGTATTATCTTCCTTTAGCCTAGTAGCTAAGTAATCATAAGATTTCGCCACATGTCGCTCAATGGTGTGGTATTTCAACATGGAGTTCTCGTGGCGGGCTAGACCTCCTCCTGGTACTAAGCGGCATGAGGCGAATTGCGAACTATGCAATATATTTTCTGCTTGAGCTAGTTGCTTTTGCCGTTCCGCGAACAGGTTCTCAATAGAAAATGTTGTAGCCGTGCTGTTTCCAATCAAGAAATGGCCGCCTTCTGAAAGAATTGCGCGGCCTAAAGTTTTGCAGCTATCGGCTGCTGCTCGACAAGTGCAAAGCCACATTCGAATACGTGGGATGTAAAGGGGGCCTTCCCCTATTTTGAAATGTATTTTTGTTAAATATTCAGAGAAGAGATCACGATTGTAGAGAAGTTCTAGCAGAAGCGGATGGGTAGCGTCGCCGACTTCAGTCATCCGAAAGCAGCCTTAACTAAGCTTAACAGGCCAGTAAGAGTTGTCAATTCAAAAAGCCTGCCGTTTTCCCGGCAGGCTTGACGTTAGTTTGTGGCTTCAAGAACTTTTTTGGCCTTTTGCAATTTCTCAAGCTGTTTTTCTTCTTTCTCCAGTTCTTTGCGCATCTTGGCGACCCGCTGTTCCTGTTTGCCTATAAGTGTAAGCATGCTTTCAGCGGCATCTTTTTTGATCCAAGGTTTACGCTTGGCGCTGCTGGAATCACCGCTGTTTTCAGAGTCGCCACTTTCAGCTTGGCCTTTTTTCTGAGCCGTCATCTGTTCCTCCTTTCTTGCTGGTTTGTTTTCGTTTGGTTTTGCTCTTTGAGGTAATCCCTCAGGGTTGTTCGCACAAGGCTTATATCCACTTCAAAGCCACTGAGCGCCTTAAGCGCCAAACGGTAGTCACTTTGTTCAAAGGCTTTGAGAGCCTGGGCGCAGCGTTGTTGAATGGTTGAAAGCCGCTCTTTGACGAAGCTCATAAACGCCTCGTTTAATCAGGCTCGCTTTCTTCTGGAACAGCATCAGAGACATGTTGTTCCTGGCGCGGAGTTTGGGTGTGTTTGAGTGTGGCATCCTCAGCAGCCTTCTTGCAGAGTCTGCATCGGTGAAAATCGAAATTGCAGTGATGGTCTTCCTGGTCTATGACAAGCGACTTCGTACCGTTGGTCTGTAGTGCTTCAGTTAGTGCTGTTGATTCTTGTGCAAGCAGGTTGTGACCTGCGGGTTTATAGCTTTGACTTTGCTCGTCAAAAGACAACACGAGTTTTTTGGCGACTTTCGTCACTGTGGTTTTCCTCCTTGATTTTTGGTTTGCTAAAACTGGAATGATCTGGACGCCCCACTGGAGCGGGTTACTCTCCGGCGGAAGAATCGCCCGTTTGGATTTCCAGCAGGGCGGTTAAAGGACTATGTTCTCGATTGCCGCCTCTTTCCTCTGAACCCAATTGGGAAATGGATTCCGCGACGACATCCGAAAGCCCGTGATGAGGTCGCGAATGAGAGCGCGGCGGTTGTAAAGGGTTTTGATCAGAAGGGAAATCGCCTGGGTATCATGCTTATACCATTCGGGCGGTATCGCTTTGGCAATTTCCCAAAGAGCACTTTCCCGAATGCTTTCTATACGAGAGAGGACGGGGTCGAATGAGATCCAACTCGTAACATGCTTGTAAACGTGGTTCTTGTAATAGACACCGTGAAGTGCCAAGTCTGGGAATGTCCACGCTGCGGCATTGAAGCAGTGGCCTTGGTCAATGAAGGTGACGCGGTAGCCGCGCTCTTGCTTCGTGAATACGGCTTGGCGTCCATCCGTGTTGCCAGTCCATTTGTCGAATGCAAGCACTAGGGAAAATTCCCGGTGGTTTTGTATTCTCTCGAAGAGCGACTCAGGCAAGTAATCGAAAACATATTCCTGCTGCCAGAAATCGCCAACGTAGTGGCTGCCAAATTGCAGACCGCTCGAACAGGGGATCGAAAGGCCTGCCGACTGAATCCGCAGTTCCTCAGTGTTCGTGATGAGCCATTCAGAAACATCGATGATCTTGACCTCTGGCATCGAAAGACCCAAGAGTCGTCCAAGTTTGCCTGCAAAGTATTCATTTGCCAGGATGCGGATGTCCTGTGCGTTGTTCTGGAATTTGACGACGTAGAAGTTTTTGTCGGATGCGCGGATGAGGTGGGACTGTGACCCTCCGCTCATCCTGCGAATGTGCTGGACTGCGCGTAGAGTTTCAGTGCTGTGCATCTCGGCTCCGGAAAGAAAGAAATGGGGTGTGCTAGCGTGGGCGACTTATTGCAGCAGCGCTGAAGCTGGCTGTTGTGCCATGTCAGGTAACACCGAGGTCGGTGTCACTGGCACTGCCAATGCGTTGCGGTGAAGGGTGGTCCAAGTTTCCAGCTTTGAGATGGCTTCTCTGAGGAGGGGCAATTCGATTTGGCTGTAGAGGTCGTTTGTATCTTCGTTTCTGCTGTGGCCCATCAGTTCCATTCGGACATCTTTGATGACTCCCGCCTCGATCAGGCGGGAGTTGAAGGTCGTCCGCAGGTCCTTGAACCGGAAATGACGGATTCCAGATTTCTTGATAGCGGTTCTCCATGAAGTTTTGATCGCCCGAATGGCTAGATCACCAAATGTAAAGATCAGGCCTTTGGGTTTTCGGTTGAGTGTCAGAAGCTCAGAAAGCCGGGTCGTCAGAGGTAGTTCTCTCGATTCTCCCTCGGCAGTTTTTGACTTTGTGACCACGAGCAGTTTGCGGAAGAAATCCACATCTTCCCATCGCTGTGAGAGAAGCTCACCCCGCCGCATGCCGGTATCGAGAGCTGCGATGATGATGTTCTTGAGATGGGGAGCAGCTACGGCAAGAAGTTGCTCTTCTTCCTGAATGCTCAAGATTGGGCGCTTGACTCTTCGCGCTCGGGCAAGTCGGCTTCGCGCCAGGGGATTTGCCGGAAGGATTCTTTCCTCGACCGCCCAGAACAGAACGTGCCTAATCACTTCTATGTCGCGGTTGATCGTCGTTTCAGCGAGCTTCTTTTGTTTGTGCCGTTCTTTGCGGTAACGGATCATTTCGTTCTTGGTGATCTCACCGATTGGCATTTCGGCGAAGTAGGGCAAGAATACTTTCGAGCGCTCGATGTGGAACTGCTTGACCTCAGCATCTGCAAGGAATCTTGCAAACAGTTCCCCGAATTTCATTTCGGGGTTCAGTTCGGCAGGCCGGGACGCCTTAAAGTCGAGTTCGAGTTTGTGCTTGCGGTCAAAGTCCTGGGCGGCCCTGATCTTGTCAGTTCCTGTGGATTTGGCATAGCGGATACCGTTCTTCCAGATGTAGCTCCAGTACACGTCTCCGCGCTTATACAGACTCACGGTTCCTCCTTAGGTTTTGAGTAGAGTTCACGCTCGGGCAGGTCTGCCCGAGGCTCACACGCGAATGAAGTCGTCTTTATGCAGGAATTCTTCTTATGGCCAAAGCCTAATATCTGGCTATTTCCCGTGCCTTCTAAGTCGTCTCATCCTAAGCAGCCGGATCAAGATGAATGGGACATGAATCCAGATAAACCAGATAAAACCTAAAACAACACCCCAAAGCATTGGGACAAGCAAATCAGAAGGGTCAAGAATCAGATGGTGAAGGAAATATCCGGTGTAAAGAAGGGAGATCAAGAGCAAGGCGGCACCGGGAATCATATTCGCTAAGAATGAGAACAAACTAAACCAGAGGGGCAGTCTTTCCTGCGGGGTGCTCAAATCCCTGCTACCGCACTGGCTACAAATTTCGGCGGTCCTTAGATTCGGATGGAGGCGCGGGCACAATCGGACGTTGTAGCTGCGGCCGCAGGTGGTGCAAAAAAGAGGATGGCCGGAGGTAAGCCGGCCACAGTGATAACAAACACGCATATTGTTTTCAAATTAAGGATTGCGGCTCTTTTCCCTCCGGGCGAAGCCAAATGGAATTCCAAAATCCCTGCTGCCGCATTCGGTCGAATGTCGTCAGATAAAAGATTTTCGCGGTTATCTTATTAATCAAGCGACGTAACGAATCGAGCCTGCCCTCTGAATTCGTCACCACAAGGACGGCAAAGCGGGAAGTGGCAAAGAGGCGAAGAAATTCGCCGGATGTGGCAAAGTTTAAATACTGCTCAATTTTTTTATTCCAGACCGTAAGCCCTTCAGTTCCTAGATCGACCTCAAGGAAAAGAGGGCGGGTGGTTTCATGCAAACGAATTTCACAATATGCATCGGGAATGAGCGACAGTAGGGGCGAGAGTGCTCCACCAAAAATCTTCCACTTTGCTACTGCTCTTTCACCGGCGGCAGGGACGGTATGACACGCACAATAGACTTCATTGAGTGCCAATTGATGCGCTATGAATTTGTCTCCTAGAAGAAATGAATCGGCGGGACGTTTTATCTCATTCGTGGGTGTTCCGATCAAGGCTGCTGATTTCTTTGTCAGACAATAAATTGCCCGTTTGCCACCCTGAGCGCTTACGAAGAAAAAGCGGTTCAGGAGTCCTGCGTGTCTCAGCTTGAGCAGTCTGGTATTTACGCGGGTAAGTGAGGTGAAATCTGCAATCGCTTTGGCCTGTTCTCGGTCTACGATCCTGAGATGGGAAAGCGCCTCAAACAACTTTACGTCCCTGGGCTGAATGATGAGATGCACGTCACTCCCACTCTTCAAGTGTGCTGGTTGCTTTCCTAGGTTTTCGGTCATTGATTTCCTGCTCAATCTGCTGGCGCGGTTTGGCAAATGATTTTAATGATCTTTTTATGAGCGAAGCTGGGGATGTCGTAGCGATTTTCAGAGTCGGCACGAAAACCTCCTGGGCAAAATCACCGAATTTCCCGAACAGATGTCTGTGTGGAAGCGTAACCAAAGTTCGCATCAAACTTCTTTCCCCGTCCAGTGCTTTTGTTAAGAATGGAGCATCCTCTGCTGAAAGCTGGAAACAGAGTATGGTGCCAACCGATGCCAGAGCTGACTTTACGGCGGGAGTGAACTGGTTCAAGAACTGATTTGCAGAGACCACCGAAACGGCAAATTTCCTGCACTCTGAAAGCAGCGTTTCAAAAGCAGCCCCTGCAGCAACCAAATTCGGAAGTTCATCGGCATACAGGCTGAATGGGCTTTTCTGAGTTCTGCCGAATACGGCATTTTTGAATTTCGTCAGGAAAAGACCAGCGAACGTGAGGGCGTTATCACCAAGCAAACCTTTTCTAAGATCGAGCAGAATGAACTTACTTTGGTCTATCGCACTGCGCAGAGAACAGGATGAGCGCGGCTGGCCGACGATATGGCGAATGCCGGGATCGACAGTGAAAGCCGTAACTTTATTGAGTACCGCCTCCCGCATGACTGATTGCATAGCCTCAGATGTGCGGTTGTAACGCTCTGTAAAAAATGCCCGAACTTCGTCGTTTGATACTCGGGTAAGCAATCGCAGGCGATAGGCCGGATTCGTTAAAAGTGTGGGGAGTTCAATCAGAGTCAGATCGTTTTCAGAAAGCACCCAAAGAGAATTCCTGAGTAGCTCTTCGGTACGCGCACCGAAGTGGTCAAGCGACCATCTCTGCCGCAGGATTGCAACCATTTCGGAAATTTGAACAGCGCGGGCCTGTACACTTTGACTTTCAATGAGATTCAGCCCAACCGCATATTCCTGATTTGCGGGGTCTATGAGAAGCACTCTGCCACTTAGATCCTCACCAGTTTTTCTTTCATGTTCAGCCAGGTGTGCAAGGACAAAGGGAATCAAATCGCCATGCAGGTCGATGCAGAGAAAGCCTCGGCCAGAGGCGATGTCTTGGGCCATCATGTATCGAAGCAAGCTGCTTTTGCCGGTCCCGGTTTTCCCGACGATTGCAATGTGTTCTGACCGCCTCTGGTGAGGAATGACAATTTGCGTGCGGCTGATTTCACCGTCCCGCACACGGTAGCCGACAATGACTCCCTTCGGAGTTCGTTCAAAATGCAGATGGTTCCAGATTGCAGCAATGCCCCGGTCGATTACTCCCATGAGGTTAGTTAATAATTTCTGATGAAAAGTTCCCGGTATCTTTTCCCTGCCTCACGCTGCAGCGAGTAAAAAATCTCGACTTCTTCGATTTTGTACTCCGAAAAGATTTTGCGGATTTCAGGATGGTCGTTGATCGAGAGCAGGAACTTGCCCTTCATCGCGGCAAGGCAGACATTCAATTGGCGAAAATCATCGTCGGAAAAATTATGATGATAAAGGCGGATGCCGTAATAAGGTGGATCGAGATAGAAAAAGGTTTCAGGACGGTCGTATTTTTGGATGACTTCCGCATAGGAGAGACGCTCGATTTGAACCGTCTGCAAGCGTTCATGGGCAGAGTTGATGATTTCAGGAATGCGCTTCGGAGTGAAGGTCGGGCGTTTCGTAATGTGAGCAGCTAAGCTCTGCCTTGCTACCATTCCGCCAAATGAACTTTTCTGTAGAAAAAAATATCGGGCTGCGCGCTGGATGTCCGTCAGGCTTGCTGGTGGAGTGCTTTTCAGTCGGTCATACCATTCACGGCTTAGGAGAACAAACCGCATCTGTTTCAGCAGTTCTTCGTGATGTGCTTGGCAAACCCGATAAAAATTGACCAGTTCTCCATCAATGTCGTTCAGCACCTCTACATCGGAAGGGCTTTTCCTGAAAAGCACCTGGGCGCCCCCGCCGAACGGTTCGACATAAGTCCTGTGTTTAGGGATCAGGGAAATTATCTGATTTGCCAAGCGATTCTTGCCGCCAACGTAGCTTAGAGGGCCTTTCATGTTTGTTGCTGGTTAATGTTCAGGAGGCGCTTTGTCCCAAAACACAGGCCGGTTGCTACAGCATCAAGGCAGGCCAGGACCATACGCCCCGCGGGAATCTGGGGAAACAAAACTCTGACCACGCGCCTCAGTTCGTCTCTGTTCTCAATGGGCGGTTCACCGAAAGACGCAAAGATTTCCCCTTCAGAGATTTCTTGGGCGGGGGTATTGGTAGCTCGTAGCGCACCAAGCGCAGCGGTATGCATTTCGCGGGAATGGCTGGAAGAGTTCTGTATTGCTGCGGCGGAGGGTTTGAAATGTTCTATACATCTGAATATGGGACCTGATATGTGCTCGGCTGGCGTGGTCTCAAAGACATGCGCTTCCAAAGAAATCAAATGTTGCCCTTCAAGAATTGCAATGCCGAGGCTGTTTTTTGAAAGGGCGATGGAAAGAATTCGTTCGGGCATGAGTTTTTGGAAATTAACGGATAAGTGATTGGAAGAACGCACTGTGTTTGTCATCTCTAAGCGAGGCCGCTTGATATGCATGGATGAGCTTTGCAGAAGAGTAGCGTTCGGCGCTGCGCAGGTAATCTCTTAGGCTTTCCGTGTCATTAAATTGCCGGGCAATTTGAAAAACGGTGTACTGCACGATATCCGTTGGGCGAAAGCGTTCTTTCCGGGTGGCAAAGTGATCAAGAATCATAGGCGGATGAGGCAGTTAAGGGTAAAGCTTGCTGCCCGACAGGAATCAGGGCTTGTTCTTTTCTGCGAATTTGGTCCCGCAAGCTTTCATACATCGCCCTGAATAGGAATTCAACCGGGACGCGGTAAATGATCGCGAGCTTGAAAGCGGTTGCGAGAGTCGGCACGACTACGCCCGATTCAATTTGGCAAAGTCCCTTTCTGTTTTTCCATCCGAGTATGCTCATGACCTGCATCTGCGTGAATCTCATGCGCTTACGGTAATGTAAAAGATCATTCCTTGGGTCATCTTGAACCATGATATTTGTCTCCTCTTTTTTATTTTTGATTGTGATTGAAGCATACCAACAGGAATCGAAGGAGCAAAAGAGGCCCGCACCGCCACGTTTTGCAATTTTCTTGTGAATAACTCCTGAATTGCCAAGTATGCACAGGAGGGGACGGTCGATGCCTCTTCCGTACGATTTTTTTGTTTTATATGCTGCAAGGTGAATTTGAATCGAATGACAATCAGCCCACATCAATTTTTCAATATCGACTTTGACCCCAGGCGTGATCCTGAGATTTTGGCATTGATGCGTAAAATTTATCCAACTCTAAATGAAGAGCAGTTACTTGAGGCCCAAGAAAACTTGGAAAGCTACTTAAAACTTGCCTGGAAGATTGCAGTACGACTTGAAAACGATCCCCATGCAGGTGATTTTGACAGCGGGTCTAATAATTCCTACCATACTGAAACAAAGGTCGAATCCAACCAAAATTAATCATTAATGGTCCTTATAAAATTTGTGAAGAGGTATTTTGCGTATATTCGCGTCTCCACTGATAAACAGGGGGAGCGCGGTGTCTCTTTGCAAGAGCAAAGAGACATTATCCAGCGGTATGCGTCCCATAAAAATTTGGAGGTTTCCAGATGGTTTGTGGAGATGGAAACAGCGTCAAAGATCGGGCGGCCAGTCTTTAATGAAATGCTGGCGCTTCTAAAGGCTGGTCGTGCTGCTGGGGTGGTCATTCATAAAGTTGATCGCGGAGCCAGAAATTTTAGGGATTGGGCTGAAATTGGCGATCTACACGACTTAGGGATTGAAGTGCACTTTGCGACTGAATCGCTTGATCTGAATACCCTAGGCGGAATGCTTTCGGCTGATCTGCAGGCGGTGATGTCGGTTCACTACAGCCGCAACCTTCGGGAAGAGACAAAAAAAGGATATTACGGCAGATTGAAGCAAGGATTGTGTCCGCGCCCTGCACCTCTGGGTTACCTCAACAATGGTGAGGGAAAGACCAAAACGATTGATCCGATACAGGGTCCCATTGTGAAGCAAGGCTTTGAACTTTATGCCACTGGACGCTACACCCTTACTCAAATGACGGATGTACTATACGAGATTGGCCTAAGGACTCGCGAAACCCCCAAGAAGTCGGGCGGGTTGAAGGTCAGCCGCAACACCATTGCAGGCATGCTTTCGAATCCGTTCTATATCGGTGCGCTTCATGTTAAAAAGGCTGACCGCACTTTTGCGGGGATTCACGAGCCTCTTGTGTCAAAGCAACTCTTTGATCGGGTGCAAGCAGTCAAGTCCGGCAGATACGTTCGCCCGCTTCGTAATCATCAGTTTCTTTTCAGCCGTCTGATTTGCTGTGCGGTTTGCGGTCGTTCATTGGTGGCAGAAACTCAAAAGGGCCATCTCTACTACCGATGTCACAGAAGCCATAATCCGCCATCCGCACTCAAAGGAGAGCAGATTGAAAAACGATTTGCTGAAATCTTTGATCGCCTACGGTTAACTAGCGAGGAAGAAAAGTTGATTGATCTCATGCTAGAGCGGATGAGGGAACGAGTGAGGGAGCGCGCACAGCAAATTCTGAAAGCTGAACAACTGAAGCTCGAATCCACGCAGCAAAGGCTTGAACGCCTGACTGATGCCTATTTGGATGGATTGGTGGAGAAAGAAGAGCTGGAAAAAAAGAAAACAGCACTCACGTTGGAGCGCCGGGAAATAGAGCGAGTAATCGCTGGAATTCAGAGTGATGGATGGTCGGACATGGTTAAGTGGAATAAAATTGTCGAACGCATAAAGACCGCGTATTTACTATATGAGACTGGTTCTTACGAGGAAAAACGGCAGATGGTCAAAGAAGTCGTGTCGAACCGGATCGCAGCAGGAAAAAACCTTGAAATTACAATACGAAGTCCATTTGATGAGATTGTAAAACGGTCGGCTTGCCGATTTGGCTGCCCACTTCCGGGGCGAGGTCGAGGATTTTGGGAGAAATTGTTCAATGATCTTGTGATTCCCGCACAAAAAGGTATGGCGAGCGGTGACTCATCCTGTGCATAAAGTGTAGCAAAGACCAATGAAACCGGCGAGAGCCGGTTTATTGGTTTATTACATCCTGAATTATTTTCATGGTAACTCAGGAGTATTGGTTTTAGCGGACGTCATTTTCCTTGAGTAATCAATTGGGCTATGCTTTAAGAAATGACCAATTCAAAAAATAACCGAGGGTCTCAATCGGCAGCCGATTCGGAGCAGTTGGAAGAACTGGTTGGAAAGCCTGTTGATATCTCGGGCCTAGATAATCTCAAACGTAGTGGCGACATTGATGCCCTAGTTTTTGAGCTTTATAAAGAGGCGGCTGCTGTGTTGGCGGCAATAGCTCATTTATACGAAAGCAAAGATGGCACAGGTGGCTTTAAGAGGAATCAAGCAATCTGCGCCGCTTTGTTGATTCGTATCGCTAAATTTATGACAGCAGTGATGCAACTTAGTGCAAAAGACAAGCGGCGGGAAGTCGTGTTTGTTCTGAATCGTTGTATTCTTGAGTCGGCTGCAACGCTTGAATTTCTCACCAGGAAGAATGAAGATCGACAATATGACCAGTTCATTGAGGAGAGCTTAGGAGCAGAACGAGAGCTTCATGATGAGATTCAAGCAAATATAAAAGCAAGGGGTGGAGAGATTTGGCCAATTGAAGAGCGGATGCTCAAATCCATTGACCGAGTGTGCCGAGCGTCTGGCTTCAAGATCACAGACGTTTCGCTCAAAGCAAAAGGCTGGGGTGTTAGTTTGAGGGAACGACTTAAAGCCATCGGGAAGGAAGAGTTGTATCTCACAATTCAAAGGCTTCCATCTCATGCTGTTCATGGATCGTGGGTTGACTTACTGCAAAATAATCTTGAGTGGGATGAAAAAGGAGGATTTTTCAAGCCGGAGTTTGAGTGGTCGAGCGTAGATGCGAGAGGCCTAGGGCCAATTGCTCTTCTCGCGCTTGATTCCGTTGAGCCATACATCTCCCTTTATTTTGGATCGCATAGTCTTTCCACAGTGATTTTGAGCAGGATCGAGGATTTGATGGATCGCATCAAGAAAGTTGACGCCGCCCACGAAAAATCGATGCATAAGTGATTTTGAATCCAGTTAGCGTCATGGTTTGGAGGGAGGAAAGACCGCCGTCATGCTCTCCCCCTGCTTTTTAGGTGGATTCAATCTTTGATGATGTTGTTCAGCAGGTTCATTGGAACCAGATAAAACTCATATTCTCCGCTGGACTTGGAAACAATCACAAAGCCGCCCAATACCGCATGCTTTGACTGCTCTTCGATGTAGAGAATTTGTAGAAATATCTTGCTGAACAGTTTTTGGGAAGAGTTGGGACTCCGATATTGAATATCGACCACCGACTCGGAGAATGGCATTGGTTGTCCGAATCCCGATTTTCCGACATTTCCGGCCTCCTTTGGATCAGCAGACCAAAGAACCGTGAGTTGTTCTCGTAGGTGCAGATGGCGCTGCTTTTTCTGTTCCACTAAACGGTACATCACCGGCTTAAGCGACCCAATCGAATCACCCCAGTCGAGAATTGCTTTAATCCGGGGAATCTTTCTGGACCACTCCTGAACCAGCTTGGCGTTCTCAGGGTTAATCGGCTTCCCATTGGAGATCAGCACGGTTTTCATAATCGAGACCTCAACGGTACACGTTTGATCTGCGGTCACTAAGACGAGAGATTCTGAGGATACTCTCGGCAAGTCAATTCCGTTCAAACTGTAATGACCGCTGCTCCCTTTGAAATTCAACGTCCGAAGCTGGCCGAAAGAAGGTTTTGTGGAAGGGGCAGGGGAATCAGCCTGAGTAACTGTTTGGGCCACAGCAAATTCGGCCTTTGCGTTGATCCCCAAAAGAGCCAAAATACAAAGTTGAAAAACTCTGATTCTGCTTGTTCCCGGCATTTCCGCTTCTGAATCGCGGTATCTAAGGGCTGTCCCCTATACACCAAATTTGGTGCCACCAAATAGACGGTAGACGGTCGGACAGCATACCCCGAAAATCGGGGTAAATGCAAGATATTCAGAAATGGGTCGGAATCAGGATTCGGGCGCTTCGGGAGCAGAAAAATCTCTCCCAAGAAGCTCTTGCGGACCTATGTGGAATCAATCGTAGTCACATGGGGAAGATCGAAAGAGGCGAAGTCAACTTGGGCGTAGCTACACTCTTCTCAATCACGCTGAAGTTGGGAGTGACTATGACGGCTTTTTTCAAGGGCCTGTCAAATGAATAAATCAAAGATGATTTCGCAGATTTGTGGACTCCATCCATATAGCGGCAAAATCGAAAAAGGTGGGTTCGATCTAAGTTTGACTTAATTGCAAATGAATCCTACGATGTAACTAATTCCCTAAACTCTTTATTGATGGTCTGCCGAACCTTGCACTATACTCATCCGTAAAAAAATGCAAAAGTAAAATGCCAAAATCTGCGAAAATGGCCGCGACAGCGATTGACCTCTTCTGTGGAGCGGGTGGGCTGACACGCGGCCTCTTGGATGCTGGTGTGAATGTCGTTGCTGGCTACGACATTGATGAGATGTGTCAGTACCCGTATGAACACAACAATCCCGGAACAAAATTCCATTCCAAAAGCATCACCGATCTCAAGGCCAGCGACCTTTCCGGCCATTATCCCAAAGGGCATGTGAAAGTCCTTGTCGGTTGCGCGCCCTGTCAGACGTTTTCGAAATACACGCAAGGTCTCGATAACGATGACGATCCGAAATGGACGTTGCTCAAGGATTTTGGCCGTCTTGTCCAGGAGTTGAAGCCAGACATAGTCAGTATGGAGAACGTCCCTGAACTCCAACGCTACGACGTATTCAAAAAATTCATGTCGATTCTCAAAAAAGAGAATTTCCATTACACCGAAGACGAAAAGAACTGGGTGGTCTATTGTCCGGACTACGGAATTTCTCAGCACCGGCGGAGGCTCGTAGTAATCGCTTCGCGCTTGGGACCGATTGAGCTCATATCGCCAACGCATCGCCCAACTCAGTACCGCAATGTCGAAGACGTTTTACAGAAGTTGCCGCCACTCGAAGCTGGCGAAGAATGCAAAACAGACCCCCTCCACCGCAGCAGCGTCCTTTCTTCAAAAAATCTGAAGCGCATTCGTGCATCGAAACCTGGTGGCACCTGGAGTGATTGGCCGTATTATCTTCGGGCAGATTGCCACAAAGAAGAAAGCGGCAGGACCTATAGGGGCGTCTATGGCCGTATGGAGTGGAACAAGCCTTCGCCCACTATCACTACCCAGTTCTTCGGCTTCGGTAATGGTCGGTTCGGCCATCCTGAACAAGATAGAGCACTATCTTTGCGTGAAGGCGCTATACTCCAGTCATTCCCCAAACGATATCAATTCGTGAAGCCAGGAGGGGAGTATCAATTCAAGAAGATTGGCCGAATGATCGGCAATGCTGTACCAGTACGATTGGGTAAGGTGATTGGCAAAACTATCATGACCCATTTGAACGAGCATGGATAAAAAGCAATTCACATTTGAGATTTCGTTAAGCGTCCTCAACCACTTGGGAAGAAGCCTGTACCGCAGCTTCGCGACTGTCCTTGGTGAAGCGATTTCGAATTCTTGGGATGCCGATGCCAAGAAGGTCGAAATCTTTCTCAACCGGGACAAAAACAGCTTTCTTATCAAGGATGACGGAATCGGAATGACGGCGGAAAATTTCCAAAATAGGTTTTTGAAGATCGGATACTCCAAAAGAAAGGATGGGCGGAAAACGTCAGCTACTGGGAGGCCGTTCATCGGCAGGAAAGGAATCGGGAAGCTGGCTCTCTTGTCGTGCGCGGATAAGATCACTGTCATTTCGAAAATAAGGGGTAAGGATTACATAGGAGGAGTGATCGACAATTCTGAACTCGATCACGCTATAACTGAGGACTTAACTCCGCGTGAGTACCCGCTCGGACAGTGGAAAAGCACCACGTTTGGCAAATATACCCGAGGCCACAAGCATGGCACCATCATTCATTTTGAAGGAATCAAAAAGGGGATCAGGAGTAGCTTTCCCTTGCTCGCGAAAATCATCGCCCTTTATTTCCGATTTTCGCTACTTGATCCGACTTTCCACATCTTCTTAGATGGCGAGAAGATCAGCTACAAGCACTTGAAGGATTTGGCACAGCAAACGCAATTCTTGTGGGTGATAGGTGATCATGATGACCCCTATGTGGACGAACTGGAGGGACTATTTTCGGATAATCCTGACGAGCATGAGATCGGACAGCGCAAAATCCCGGGCTGTACAGGATTCATCGCTTCAGTGGAGAAACCACGAAACTTGAAGATAATGACAACCGACGAACGGGTCGGTATCGACCTGTTCGTAAACGGCCGCTTACGTGAGCGGGATATTCTGAAACACATACCTACCGAACGAATCGCAGAGAGCTATTTATATGGGCAAATCCATTTCAACGGTTTAGATGACGAAGTGGACAGGTTTACGAGTAGTCGAGAGGGAGTCGTCGCCGAAGATCCCAAATACGCGAAATTCTTGAAGACGTTTCGGCAGACGCTTTTAAAGGTAGTGGAAGACTGGGACAAGTGGCGTATAAAGCACCGCGACGAAGGTGATCCAGAGAATCCAAGGTTATCGAAAAAAGAGAGGGCTTCGCTTGGACTTTATGGTGCCGTATCGGACGAATATGGTCTCTCAAAGGGAGCTAAAAACAAGGGGCAAGTCGCCGGGTGGGTTGAAGAGTTGGCTGACGATGCCGCTTTCAACTTCGCCTCTTATGCCGATTGTTTCGTTTCGGAGAACTTGGTAAGGAAATACATTAAAGAGAAGAAGGTGCCGTTTTCGCCGGAAGCGAAAACAGAAGCTGAGCAGTGGAAACAGCGAGAGAAGGAGAGTAAGGGCAGGGGCAATATCAGTATCCCCATTCGTAGGAGTCCTACAGACTTAACTTATCTTTCAATGGACGGACTTGCGAATTTGATTGACAAGCCGAAAGACCTAACCAAAGAAGCTGGTTTGGCGAGAGATGCGAAGGAATATAAGCCCATTCGTGATGCAGTTGCTCACACCGCACTATTGACGGAGGCAGCGAAGAACAAACTTACCACGGTTCGTGAGAATATAAAGGCGAGAGTCAAGACCATTTTGGGAGAGCCGTAAAGCCACCTACGACGCGAGAGCTGCCCGTTTATGCCTGACCACATGACACCCGAACAACGCTCACACGCTATGAGGCGTGTGAAGTTGAAAGACGGGCCGTTGGAGTTGGCGATTCAGCGCGAGCTTCGAAGGCTCGGCTTATGTTTTCAGTGCAACTATAAGAGACTGCAAGGGTCTCCTGATATCGTTTTCGTAAAAAAGAAAGTTGCCATTTTTATTGACGGAGATTTTTGGCATGGATGGCGACTGCCAAGTTGGGAGCACAAATTATCTGAGTTTTGGAAATTGAAGTTGCACGCAAACAGGAAACGCGATCAGCGAAACTTTCGGTGCTTGCGGGCAGCCGACTGGACGGTCATTCGGCTTTGGGAGCATGAAATTCGCTCCAGCAAAACCCGATGTATTGATCGTATTCTTCGTGCATTGAAGCATGAGGAAAAACAAGGCCAGAGTTTGCATAAGAGCCCCACTAATTTTCGCGGGAGGTAAACAAATCGTGGCAATCATAGAAATTACCCAGATTATCAAGCGAATTACGGTTATTGAGCCTGGAATTTCGCCAGGATGGCCGGCAATTGCAGCCTGGATGAGGTCACAGTTGCCTCTACTCTTCACATTTGCAGCGATAAGACCAACGAATCCCTTTCGGGGCAGCATGTGAGAATGAGTAAGCGAGAAAGCAATGCAAAAATTGTTGTCATATAATAAAGAATGAGCGGGGTTTCGAGGAGGCGCATGTATAACAGGAGAATGCTCGACTTGGCGGCTAATCAGATTGAAACTCAGATTCGTGCAATGGCGCGCAATTATACCAGTCTGGATTACTGCACAGGGTTTGAGCGAAATCATTCAGCGCACTATGAAGACTTTGTGCGCGACTACATGAGAAGAGGCAAGGACAGACCTCATGCAATCCAAATCGTTCACAGCCAGCTAATGCACACGGTAAATGACAGATTTCACCAGCTCACCCGTAAGGTGCAGACCATCCCCAACCCTAAAGGTGGCGACATGAGTGCATGGGAACGGTTTTGAGTGTTGCGGTGGACATCTCTCAATTGTCTGCAATTCAACTGTTAACTTTACATGCGCGGATTGGTGAGCGCCTTCGCGAACTCGGAATAACGCGAAGTTCCAACAATCCAACCGGAGACCTTGCAGAGTATTTGTTCTGCAAAGCCTTCAAATGGACGCAAGCCACCAAATCAACCGCCCATATTGATGCTCTCGGCGCGGATGGATTGCGCTACCAAATCAAAGGACGCCGCCTTACCAGTCACAACCCCTCACGTCAACTGTCTTGGCTACACGATTTGGCTGGAGAACACTTCGATTATTTGGCAGGTGTATTGTTCAAAGAAGACTTTAGTGTTCAGCGAGCTGCCCTGATTCCGTGTGCGGTGGTAAGACAATTCTCCAAATTCGTTGATCCTTATGACTACAGATTTGTCCTTAGGGAAACTGTCTGGGATGCGCCGGGTGTCAATGACGTCACCAATAAGTTGCGTGCAGTAACGCTTTAGCTCGCGATCAGCATTACTGGGTACGCTTACAGAATATTTGTCCTCGACGCAAGTCCGAGCTTAAACGGCAGCAGATTTTACAGATGCATTTGACTCCTTCAATGCTTGTTCATCGGTCTCATATTTGAAGCGATTTGTGTCAAAAACAACTTTCAGCAGAATCGACATAAATGGAATAGTTATCCAGAACTGAAGGATTTCGCAAGTATGAATCTGGTAACGGTGGAGCACCCAATAACGTAAAAAGCACCATGTAATTAAGGCCGCAATTGAAAGACAAGAGGCCCCAATACGACATTGCTTGAGCCATGCGTGATAAAGGCGCGCTAAAGTAATATCTACAAAATCATCAGAAAAATTTGTGACACTGATCCGGTTGTGTATGATAATGGCTCCAAAAAGGGCGTGTAGCCCCAAGCAGCCGAACCAATTAAACCACAGCAACGTCAGCTCTTTATTGTCACTTTTTATTAGGATTCCAAACAAAAGAAATTCCACCATGCCCATAAGGAGTGGAAGCAAGCTGTCCAAAATATTCGCCCGTGAGTTGCTCAAAAGAGAACCGATATCCCAAGTCATGTAGGTGACGAGAATACCCAGGAAGGATGTCAGCCAAAGTGTTGCTCGAACCCATTCTGATTGAAAGTCGCTTAATATCTGCAGCAAAATTGAAGTGGCAATAGCAAGTGCAACCCCTTTTGTGACATTGCCGAGAAAAACGTAATTGTTGCGGGCATATTCATGTAGCCGCCTGCCAATTTCATCATTTCCCAGTGCTCTAGGCATAGCACCCCCAGCACATCTTTTTCAGATAGTGAGAGATATGCCTCAAACGTTACATTTTCAAGGCGTGCAATTTTTTACTTGTTGAGAGGCGGAACAGTAGGCGGCAAAACGGCGCATCTTCAAATTCTCTGAATCTGCGCCGATCGAGACTTTTCCAAGTCTCTCATTCCAAACCACTTCTTCCCCCAAGCTTTTCTCGGGACTTCCAAAACCTTCAAGACACGGTTCGGGACCAGGGGGTCGGAGGTTCAAATCCTCTCTCCCCGACCATTCAAAATCAATGACATCCAGACGTTTTCGCCGAAGCGAAAACCGCCGCTGTAGGCGGCTTTGAGGGTGCTGGTATTTTCCCGGCCCTCTGGATGGTCTTGTCTGTTTTATCCCCAAAATCAAAGC